>JAISCM010000090.1 GCA_031265595.1 Tannerellaceae bacterium | reverse complement strand
CGGTCGCAGATAGCCTCACTTCCGGCAGGCACAAGAAGGGAAAACCTGAAAATAAAACCCAAAGACAGCGACTGGCTGCAAGGATACGGCTACCAGATGTGGCGCAGCCGCCATAACTCCTTCCGTGCCGACGGCGCCCGGGGCCAATACATCCTGATATTGCCCGAAAAGAACACCGTAATCGCCGTTACCGCCCAGGTAGACGACATGCAAGCCGAGCTCAACCTGATATGGAAACACCTCCTGCCGGCATTGAAATAGGCCCCTTTTTGATTACGACTGAATCACCCGGCTGATTACGACTGAATCAAAAACGCGTCTTATATGTCCACCGGATAATGTTACCCAGCAGGGCCCCATGGTCGGGCAGATTGAACCGGGCGAAGAGCCTGTCGATAGCAGCCGGCATGAAGGCAATGCGGCTCCCGTTAGGCAGCGTATGGGCGATTAGCCCGGGGAAGTCTGTATCCGGCTCCCTCATCCAGGCCATTTCGGGCGAATAGATAGGATACTCCGGGATGAAGGTGGCCAGCACATCCACTCCGGCGTCTGTCTTTAATGCCTGTAGGCCTCCTCCGAAAGGCAGCGTGTCGGTCAGTTCAAACCCTTCCAGTATCTCGTGGTATTCGTCGGTCAGGCGTAAGTAGGTGTGGTAGGCCCTGCCGGGGTCGTACACCTTGTCTGTGCTGGCGATGGCAAGGTAGTGGGTTTTGAAGAGGTTGGCCAACGCATAATCGCTTCGCATCCACCCTTCTTCGTCGAACAAAGACGTTTCGCCCGTGGCAAATACACTCCCTCCGTTGGAAACAAACCCTTCGATGCTTTCCGCCTGCTGCGTAGAGAGGCTTCCATAGTTAGGGAGTATCAGCAGGCTGAAGCGTGAGGCGTCTCTGTCTATATCATCTACATGAAGAGGCTGGTAAGGTATCCCTTCGCGTATAAGCGCCTGCACGATGCCCTGCCAGGGGAGGTTTACGTTGTTTTCGGCATCATCGCGCCCGTAGAAGTGGGTGTTTCTTTGCGACCAGATGACGCCGGCTGAATTGTTCATAAGTCTGGCTCGTATATACTGAGTTTGCTTTGAAGATAGTTAATTCTATATTCAAGCTCCTGCATCCTGATCTGTAAGTTGTGTATCACATCGATGCCTTCTATATTAATGGAAAGGTCGTAATGCAAGCGTGCGTACCTTTCCAGATCGGGTAATTGCGCTGCCGGGAAATACCGTTCGCCCTCTTCGATACAGATGGCGATAAGCCCTCCTTCTTCCAATAAGGTAAAGAATGTAGGATCCAGGTTTGTTTTCCTGCAATATTCGCTAACGATGATGAGTTCTGTCTGCATGACGTTCTGATTTTAAGTAAGACGTTGTATTTCCTTTACTAACTCTTTCTGTTTGTCGCTCAGGTTTACCGGTATATCAATGGTGTACGAAACGATCAGGTCGCCCGTCTGTCCTTCCATTTTATAGACGGGGAAGCCTTTTCCCTTCAGCCTCACCCTGGTATTGTTCTGCGTGCCCGGCGCTATTTTCAGTTTCACTTTGCCACCGCCCAGTGTGCCTACAAGCTGTTCGCCGCCCAGTATGGCGGTATAAAGGTCTACCGATACGGTTACATACAGATCATTGCCTGCACGCTTGAACACGCTGTCTTCCGCAATAACGAAGGTGATGTACAGATCGCCGGCAGGGCCTCCGTTTACGCCCTCTCCCCCCTGGCCTTTCAGCTTGATGGTTTGCCCGTTGGCAATGCCGGCCGGGACGGTGATACGCAGGCTCTTGCCATTTACGGCCAGTACCCGTTTATGCGTTTGGGCGGCATCCATCAGCGAGAGGTGCAGCTCGGCATTGAAGTCTTGCCCGCGAAAGCCACGCGTGCGGCCTTTCCCTCTCCCTCTGGCGCCAAACATCTGTTCAAAGAAATCAGAGAAGCCGCTATCGCCGGACGCCTGCCAGTAGCCATCGCCAAAGTCGCCCTGATACTGGCTTTGCTGGTTTTGCTGCGCTTCAAACTGGTCGGCATGTTTCCAGTTTTCGCCGTATTGATCGTACTTCTTCCTTTTCTCGGGATCGCTCAATACCTCATTTGCTTCATTTATCTCCTGAAACTTCCGGTGAGCATCCGGATCGCTTTGGTTCAAGTCCGGATGATGCTTGCGCGCCAGCTTCTTATACGCCTTCTTGATCGCCTCCTGCGAAGCATCCTTACCCACTCCCAGTATCTTGTAATAATCGATATATGCCATATATGTATTTTGTTATTATCCTTTTATTATAGTAATAACAATCGAACCGGTAAAAAGATGCAGAAAGCAGCCGCTTATTTTATCACCTGTATCAATTCTGCGTCTTTCAGCAGGTACATCAGGTGCTCGGGGTCGTCGCGATTCAGCGCCAGCGTGCCTTTTAGTTCGATGTATTTATCTATCCTGATCCGCTTTAGTTCCTGATAGCCTCTTTTTACTACTATTTCTATAACCGTCTCGATCCCGCCTGTCCCGCAAAAGAAGCAGGTACTGGATGGCGACTTGGAGAGGGCAAATACAGTCCCTTCCATATCAATAGGAACATAGAAGCCTTTAATGGAGACCTCCTTATTGTTAAGGGCTTCGAGGCTGGCCCCGAAACTGGCTATATCATAATACCCACCCAGCGATTGTACGAAAGCACGTTTCCATGTTACGTCGGTCAGAGACTGCCAGGTAATGGGTTGCTGCGCCTTTGATACGCCAAAGCACGATAGAAGGGCAAGTGTAAGAAGGATCCTTTTCATTGGTTTAATGTTTTTGAGATATTGGTATTCATTGCTTTTATGGCCGGTATCATGGCGGCAATAACGCCAATGCCCAGCGAGGCAGCCAATAGATATATATCCGTTGGCGCCACCCATCCTTGCAGTGTATAATTAAAAGCAGCATCCGTATACGAAGACAGGAAGAACATCGCCACGCGGCTACTTGCAAACCCAACGATATACCCAAGAACGGCAAAGCTCACCCCTTCCAGGATCAAACAGGCAAACAGCCGCCCCCGGCTTCCCCCCATAACACGTATCAAAGCCAACTCATACTTCCTTTCCTTCAGAGAACTAAGCAACGATATGAAGATACCAAGCGCAGAAATAAACATAATAAACCCGCTTATATATGCCAGCGTCTGCACCCCCACGCCCAGCAGCGAATACAGCCGGTTTATCTCCTGTGCCGGCGATGCTGCCTGCATATTGGTAGACGTGTTGATAAGGCGTGGCAAGGTAATAGCCCCCATCGGGTTTTGGTATTGAATCAGCAGGGTCGTTATTTCTTTGGGCGCTTCGGCATGCTCATGGTCATGGTCATGTTCTTCACCCTCCTCATGTTCCTCACCCTCTTCATGGTGTTCACCTTCTTCATGTTCCTCGGCATGTATTTCCCATACGCTTTCTATGTTGGTTAAGATCAATTGGTCGAGCACGGTAGTTGTTTCTTTAAAGATACCGGCCACGGTATACAGCATCTCTTCATGTACATGATCCGGCTCTGCCGACAGGCCATGTACGCCGGCAAACGTATCTCCGATGGTAAGGCCCGTTTGGGCAGCCACCTTCGAGCCGATTGTCACCTCAAAATCCTTTTGCCATAAGCTACCGGCCTTCAACTCTCCTTTGTAAATGGCGGGATAGGCCGTATGGGTGCCTACTATACGGAATCCATGGTAGTTATCGCCCAGGGCAAGAGGTATCGCCTGCTTTATAAGGGGATGCTTGCCAAGCTCCATCGCTTCGGCATAATCAATGTTTCCGGTGGGATAATCTACATGGTAAATACCCGACAATATTAATTGCAAAGGGCTTCCCTTCGCGCCTACAACGAGGCCTATATCCCCGGCATTCTTATCCAATTGATTCTCGAACGAATCCCGTAGAAGAAAAACCAGGGAGATAATCGTGATGCCGGTAGCAAAAAGGATAATGTTTAAAGCTGCTGATAGCGGGCGGCTCTTTATCTGTTTATAATTGAACTGTATGCTATTCATATCGTCTATGATTCTAAATGAATGATCTGGGAAAAACCGGGTATGAGCCTCTTGTCGTGCGTTACGATGACCAAGCCGGCCTGAAGCTTTTCAGACTGGCTGCGAAGGAGCGATATAGCCTCCCGGCAGTTCGTATCATCTAAGCTCGAAGTAGGCTCGTCGGCCAGGATAAGAGACGGCTTATTGACCACGGCCCTGGCAATAGAGAGGCGTTGCAATTCGCCCTGGCTCATTTCGTTCGTCCGGCTGCTACGGCAATGCGCAATATGCAGCGATTCAAACAATGTGTCGAGATACGCCTTATCCACCGGCAGCCTGCTGAGGAATGTCGGCATCAGCAGATTCTCTTCGGCAGTCAGCGACTTTATGAAGTGAGGGATCTGAAAAACAATCCCCACCTCCCGCCCCCTGTGCCGGTCGAGGTCTTTGTTCTTCATCCGGGTAATCTCTTTACCTCTTACATATACAGCCCCCTTGTCCGGGCGTAGCAAGCCGGCTATCAGGTGCAACAACGTAGTTTTCCCGCAACCAGACTGCCCTGTGATAAGTAAATGCTCCCCCTTCTCGCACAAAATGTCCGGGAAGCGGAATACACGATCCTGATGGTAAGAATATTGAATATTCTCTGTAACGAGGCATTTTTCCATAACTGATAAAATTTCAACAAATGTACTATATATTACGTATGATTAATGTATGATTACTACTTTAACTTTCTCC
>JAISCM010000085.1 GCA_031265595.1 Tannerellaceae bacterium | reverse complement strand
ACTAAAACGCACAAGCATGAGACTTATTATTGAGCCTGATTACGATTCGCTGTCCGGATGGGCGGCTAATTATGTGGCTGCGAAGATCAATCGCGCCAATCCCTCGGCAGAAAAGCCTTTTGTATTAGGGCTTCCTACGGGCTCGTCGCCCCTGGGCATGTATAAAAGCCTGATCGGACTGTATAAGGCAGGCCGTGTATCCTTCGAACAGGTGGTTACTTTCAATATGGACGAGTATGTGGGCCTGCCGCAAGATCACCCACAGAGCTACTATACCTTTATGTGGGAAAACTTCTTCAGCCACATAAATATACGGAAAGAGAATGTACATATCCTCAATGGTAACGCTCCCGATCTGGAAAAAGAATGTGCCGGCTACGAAGAGGAAATGAAAAGGGTAGGGGGCATAGACCTCTTCTTAGGCGGCATAGGCCCGGACGGACATATCGCCTTTAACGAGCCGGGCTCTTCCTTATCGTCCCGCACCCGCATGAAAACATTGACTACAGACACCATCATAGCCAATTCGCGCTTCTTCGATAATGATGTAAATAAGGTGCCTAAAACCGCAGTAACCGTAGGCGTAGGAACTGTATTAGACGCCCGTGAAGTATTGATCATCGTAAATGGACATAACAAAGCCCATGCCTTGCAACAGGTAGTGGAAGGTTCGATCAATCAGATGTGGACGATCACGGCGCTACAGCTACATCCGAAAGGTATTATCGTAACAGACGAAGCCGCCTGCGCCGAACTGAAAGTAGGCGTATACAACTACTTTAAGGATATAGAAAAAGACAATCTCAACCCAGACAGTTTGCTTCGCTAAATGGAGAACAGGAAAGAAAGGACAATCGTACGCTTCGCCGTAGCAGGATGCGGCCATATAGGGAAAAGGCATGCCGAAATGATCACCCGCGATGAAGGCGCCGTACTGTCGGCCCTCTGTGATATTCGCCCGCGGGAGGAAGTAGGCGTTGAAGGCTATGATGTTCCTTTCTTTCCTGATCTTGACGCCTTATTGGCTGCCTCGCTTCCGGTAGATGTGATCAGTATTTGTACGCCGAACGGACTGCATGCGCCCATGGCCGTTAAAGCCATGGAAGCCGGCTATCATGTGATCATAGAAAAACCGTTGGCGCTCACCCTGGCCGACGCCGAGAAGATCGTCTATACTTCCCTGAAGTACAGAAAGCAGGTGTTCTGTGTGATGCAGAACCGGTATTCCCCTCCCTCCGTATGGATAAAGGAGATGATAGCATCCGGCCGGCTGGGCGATATGTATATGGTACAGCTCAACTGCTACTGGAACCGTGACGAGCGCTACTACAAACCGGGAGGCTGGCATGGAAACGCGGCCTTAGACGGAGGGACGCTCTTCACACAATTCTCCCATTTCATCGACATCATGTATTGGCTTTTCGGAGATATATGCAACATACAGGCACGCTTTGCCGACTTCAACCACGCCGGCCTTACCGACTTTGAAGACTCCGGCATCGTACACTTTACATTCGTAAACGGCGGCATAGGCTCCCTCAACTACTCTACGTCCGTATGGAACAAAAACATGGAAAGCAGCCTGCTGATACTTGCACAAAACGGAAGTGTGAAAATAGGCGGCCAATACATGGACAAAGTAGACTACTGCCACATAAAAGGATACACGCTGCCAGAACTCCCACCCACAAACCCCGGCAACGACTACGGCGCCTACAAAGGCTCCGCCCAAAACCACAACTTCGTTATCCGCAACGTAGTACAAGTACTCTCCGGCTCCTCCCCACAACCCATCACCACACACGTCTTAGAAGGAATGAAAGAAGTAGATATCATCCAGCGCATCTATGGCACGCAAGGGAAATGATGCTTCCTATTGTCTGATTCCCGAATTAAATTCAACAAGCTTTTTCCAATTGATCTGTCCTGTATCATCGCAAAAATCATGGGTAAACTCTTTGGTGAATTTATTGATCATCCTTGCATAAGACGCAAGAAAGACGTCATTCTGTTCTTTTGCCTTATAGCCCAAAGGTTCAATAATGTCGGTATAGAGATTCTCCATACCTGAGATGAATGTCCAGAATGCCTGTCCGCAGTATTTGAAGTAATCGCCTTTATCAGGCTTATTCTCTTTTCCGTAGCAACATCCATTTACCGCATATATGATAAGGCCCGACCCACTTGTCCGGAGTGTCTTTTTTGCCGTAATAAAGTCGGCTTTCATTTTAGACACCTGGCTGCTGTTTCCCCAATTCGGACCAGACTTTATGGTTACGATATAACGTATATTTTCTTTGTCGAACTCTAAGTCTATTCCGGTAATACCTGACTTCCAGCCGTTATAAACTTTTTGATTGATAAATATAGCCAATCCTTCCAACCAATCGCCGAATATGGTTTCTTCATTAGACGAAATAAAAGCATCTGTCAATCCTTTTATAATCTGTTCGGCTGTTAAGAGGCGCTTTGCTTTGAAAAGGTATGGATTTTTCTTTTTGAGGATTGTTTTCAGTTTCAATTTATCCAGACAATCAATTCTCTTCTGGTGGAAGGCGCCGATGTTATTTTCAACGTACTGTGTGACGTCATTTATTTTTAGCTGTTTCATACACTATGTTAGGTTCAAATAAAGCCAATCGTACAGGCTCTGTTTTCGCTTTGGCTTTTTTATAATACTCAGGAAGAATTTCAATCCCGATAGAGTTTCGATTCATCCTTTGAGCAACAACATTTGTTGTTCCGGATCCCATAAAAGGATCTAACACTACGTCTCCTTCTTGGGTGAAAAGCTTTATAAACCATTCGGGAAGGCCTTCGGGAAATGCTGCGCTATGCTCTTTGTTTGCACATTCGGTAGCCAAATGTAAGACATTGGTAGGGTAGGCTTTTTCTCTGTCGAGCCAGTTTGAGATATTCTTGCCAAATCCACTTCCTACCCGGGACTCATCTCTCATTCTATCCGTATTGTTCAGGTTTTTAAGTCTTGATTTTGCCCAGTCGCCCATAGGCACCATTACTTCTTCCTGATACATATTAAACCGCTTATCTTTGTTGAATTGGAGTAATCTCTCCCATGAATCACGAAATCTGTTAGGCCATTTCCCCGGATAGCAATTCTTTTTATGCCAGATAAATTCTTCAGTCCACAGCCAACCTTGTTTTCTCATTTCGAGTATAAGCTCTAATACATACGTGCTTCGTTCGCCATCAACTACTTTCTCCTTTATATTCAAAATAAAAGTTCCTGTCGGCTTTAAAACTCTTATTAATTCGTTTGATATGGGTAAAAACCAGTTGACATACTCGTCCGGCTTAACGCCTCCGTATGTATTCTTTCTCTGGTCAGCATAAGGCGGGGATGTAAAAATGAGGTCTATGGAATTGCCAGGAAGCTTTGTCAGGACTTCTGCACAATCTCCAAAACGTATATCTGTTTCTATCTTCATGTTAATTCTATTCTCGCCGATAAAATTAGTGAATATTTATGAGATAAGACGTATTTATGCCTTCCGGCGCCGAAATTAAAATAAATCATCCAGTACGATCTCCGATTGTATATTTCCGGAATATTCGTTTTTCTTTATTCCGTAGGTTGTTACCATGGTGATGTGGATGGCTTTCTTTGTTTTGGTTTCCCGTACAAAGCAATCCTTTTTGTTGCGGAGATTCTCGTCGTATTTTTTGTCGATGACAAATGTTGTATTGGCAAACTTCATTTCGCAGATGTTGACCACGTTGTCATTTCTGTCTAATAATAGATCGATCTGTGCTCCCGGGGTGGATTCTTCACTCCTCCATGAAGAGGCCGAGGTTAGTACTCCGGTTATTCCTAATTTGTATTTTATCTGTTTTACGTGGGATAAACATAGCTGTTCGAAGGAGTAGCCGCTCCATGTCCGGCGCTTTGGGTTGTCTGTGAAATTTGTCCAGAAATTGTCGTCATTATATTTATTTCCTTTGATGAAATTGAAATAAAATAAGGTGTAGAAATCCGTCAGTTGATACAATAACTGTTTCCTTTTCTTTTCGAAGGCATTGTATTTGCGGATAAAGCTGCATTGTTCCAGCTCCTCAAGTGTTTTGCTTAGTCCTCCTCCGTCGGCGATTTTAGTGAAGTGGATGATATCCTCTCTTGTT
>JAISCM010000165.1 GCA_031265595.1 Tannerellaceae bacterium | reverse complement strand
GGTCCGGAAGAAACATCATAATAGTTTGCTAAAGGCATCATAATGACTTTTTTATGAAATAAATATCTTCCCTCCGGTTTCCGGCTGAAAGGGAGCTGAAACGTCCTCTTTCAGTATTTCGTTTTGTAAACCAGGTATTTGCGGCAAAACTGAAAGCTGAAAGGAGAGGCAAAAAAGTAGTATATAACTATAGATGATTTTGGTGCGGTTGCCTTGTTTCTTTAGCAAAAGGCCTTTGTTATCCAAAATAAAATTGTATTTTAGCATCACGAAAAATAAATTAGTTATGAGTAACCATCGTATATTGACTATCGGCCGGCAGTTTGGCAGCGGCGGACGTATTATTGGTAAAAAGTTGGCTGATACGCTTGGGATGTCCTATTATGACAAGGAGCTTTTGGCCCTTGCGGCAAAGGAAAGCGGTCTATGCCCGGAAGTGTTTGAGAGAGCAGATGAAAAGGCGTCCGACGGTTTGGCACACGCTTTTACTACGGGGTTCTCCTATTTAAGCATGTTTATACCCTACGCCGATATATTGTCGAACGAGGGGCTTTTCAAAATACAAAGCGACGCGATACGCAAACTGGCAGAGAGGGAGTCGTGTGTGATCGTGGGCCGTTGCGCCGATTATATACTACGAGACAACCCCCATTGCATCAGCTTTTTTATACATGATAAAATGGAGAACCGGGTGCAGCGGGTAGTAGAGCGGCAACAAATCACGGTAGAGCAGGCGAAAGAATTAATTACCAAAACAGACAAATCACGCGCTGCCTATTACGATTATTTCACCAACAAGACGTGGGGGCTGTCATCCTCTTATAATTTCTCTATGGACGTATCTGTTTTAGGAATCGATCATACGGTTGAATTTATAAAAAACGTACTGGAAAGGATATAGACCGGCGCCTCCTTTTTTTATAAAGAATATACATATTGCCTTTGTTTTTCAAAGAACTGGATCCGCTGCATCTCTCCGCTGATAGATATTAAGGTAGCATATTTCCGCAGCGAATGTATCCATTCTTTCTGATGTTCGAATACCTCCCCGTCGGCTGTCGTTATCTCATTAATGGAGTATAGACGAAACATACTTAGCTTAAAATCGTCCGTTTCGAGATAGCCGTAAGAAGCTTCAAAGTTTATATTCGATACATAGATGCGGATAGACTTCCCCGGTTTGTGATAACCGCTGGCGGCCAATTGCTCCAATTCGTCAATCAGGCGGAGTATTTCTCCCTTCAGGGCCTCTACTTCGTCTCTTGTTATCAGATTAATATCTACAAAGTACCTGATATCGTTCACTAAAGAACAAAACATCATATTATCCCAGATGAAGTTGGCCGACGCTACTTCCTTTGATACTTTTACATACTCCTTTTGCATCTCCCTCAAGCCTTCGCTGAATTTCAGTTCGGAAAAATACTTGATATTATTAATCTTTTCGTGCTGGTACATCCACTTATACAGAAGAAACCTGGCCAGGTGATCATAGTCGAGGTAAAACACTTGCGGAATAATATTCGATGCAGCATACCATTCAAGCGTAGGATTGTTTTTTACGGCGTTATAGATGCGGATGTAATTCTCTATCTGAGCATAGTATGTCTTCATCGGATGCTTATGGTCTATAATATTCAATGCAAACAAGGCATTCTTCGGCGAGTTAGCCCCCGAAACCCGGTCGAGCGATACGCCTAACGAATTGGAAATAATAGAAGCTTCGGTAAATGTAAACGGCACTTCTCCCCGCAATCTCCGGTAAACGGCTTCTTTACCGATATACAATGTATCCATCAACACACTCGCTAAGTTTACGCCTTTGGGGATTTTCTCTTTTATGGCCTCGATGAGGTTTTCGTTTAATGTTTCAGTTTTCATAGCATTTTCTTTGTTTTAAATCTACTCATATATATATAAAACTTAAAATAACCATTTTGTTTTGAATTATGTAAATAAAAAGTCTTAAATCTTCAAAAAGGAGAATTTTTTGCCTATATTTCTATTATCCTCCACGATGTAACGGGCAATAAATGGAAAAATTGCATTAAAATTTCTATCTTGCATGCAGTATTTTCTATAGTAGTCCATTTATAAAGTAAAGCGCGAAGATTAATGAGCGAAGCTGAGTTGGCCGACAGATGCGGAAAAGGAGATAATCCGGCGCGGAAAGAACTGTATGAGCTATATGCCGAAAAGATGTTAACCCTTTGTGTACGCTACACGAGCAACATAGATGTGGCTCATGATTTGCTACACGATGGTTTCTTAAAGGTATATGCTTCTATTTCTTCTTTTTCGTATATAGGGGAAGGCAGTTTGAGGGCATGGCTTAGTAAGGTGTTTATAAACATATCGTTAGAATATTTACGAAAGAAAGACTTACTGCGCGCTACGCTGCCATTAGAGAGTATCGGAGACGTGGCCGATGAGGCGGAACCAACCTACGGCGAAGTGCCGGTAGACATACTTATGGGGCTGGTGCTTGAGCTGCCTCCGGGCTACCGGGCGGTATTCAACTTATATGTATTTGAAGAATGGAGTCATAAAGAAATAGCCGTAAAATTACGGATCAATGAGAAATCGTCCTCCTCTCAGTTGTACCGGGCAAAAAGGTTATTAATGAAGAAAGTAGATGAATATATAAACAAGAAGAAATGACAGAAAAAGACGGGCGCCTGATTCAATCGCTCCGCAAACGGCGTGATGAATATCACATCCCCTTACGGAAAGAGAGCTGGGAGAAGTTGGAAACCGAACTCCTGTCTCGTGCTGCTTTTCGCCGCCGGATGCATCGATGGCTATCCGTTGCGGCCGCTATCCTTGTTTGCCTTGCTTTGCCTTTGCCTTTTCTATTAAAAGAAGATATGCCCGAAAGGGTGGTAGATACCAACCGGCCCGGAAACAGCTTTTCGGCGCTGAAACAGCAACGCATTGTAGCCGTGGCCTCTACAGCCGGAGAGGAAGTAACGGTAACAGAAGAACCAACCCCCATCCCCATCAATGAATTACCGGCAGAAGAGGACATCAGCCTCGAAGAAGAAGAACCGGGAGAGCCTGAAGTAGCTTCCTTTACAGGCCCCCGACAGGAAAGGAAGACGAATCTGAACTATACGCTTCCTGCAACTAAAAAGAAACGGCAAAGTAAATGGGCGTTCAGCCTGTCGGCAGGGAGTAACAACCCCAAAGGCCCGCTATCTGGACAAACAGGAAACGAACTGGTTAACGACCCTTCCTACGGTCTCCCGAGCGAGAGTATAGGTGTAGGCGATAAAGAAGAAGAAAAGAGCGAAGAAGAGGGCCAGGAGCCCGGCACCAAAGCATACGCCTTTCCCCATACAAGAAACCAGCGGGAAGCAGCCCACTACAACTATCGCCACAGGCCTCCCCTATCCATCGGTGTATCCGCCCAAAAGAGGCTGGGCAGTCATTTCGGGCTGGAAAGCGGTTTGACCTATACCTACCTGTATTCCGATATAAGTGAAATGGGAGTATCCGCATATACCGGGAATCAGCAATTACACTATCTGGGAATACCTTTAAAAGCCAACTGGTTATTATATAGCCGGGAACGCTTTAGTATGTACCTGTCGGGAGGAGCCTTAGTTGAATATTGCCTGGCGGCCAATCGCAGGATAGGCGATCAAAAAGAGAAACTCGACTTTAATCGCTTCCAGGCGTCGCTAACGGCTGCGGCAGGTATGCAATTCGCGCTCACGAAGCCTCTTTCTGTGTTTATCGAACCCGGTGTAAGTTACTTTATAGCTAACGGAAGCGGCGTAGAAACGATACGAACGGATAATCCCCTTATGTTTAACCTACAGGCAGGAATCCGTTTTACTTATTAATAACCTATTCATTTAAACACCATTCATAATGAAACGAACTATTTTATTATCCGCCCTACTCGGGTTGTTTGCTTGCCAGAACGAGCCCGATATGCCGGTCAATCCTTCTATTGAAAGAAGAAACATAGAGCTGACCGAAGCCGAACAGCAAATCGTAAAAAAGAACAATCTTTTTGCCTTTGATTTGCTGAAGACCGTCTCTAAAAACGAAGAAAAGGAGAACAACTTCCTTATTTCGCCCCTGAGCGCCAGCCTGGCCTTAGCCATGCTCAACAACGGAGCCGCCGGCCTTACGCAGGAAGAAATACAAGGCGCCCTGGGATATGGCGATATTACGCGAGACGAAATGAACGGCTATTTCCAGAAGATGCTGGAAGCCATGCAGGAGATTGATCCGCAAACGGCCTTTAAAAGCGCCAACTCGATCTGGATCAAACAGCAATTTCAGGTATTGGCCCCCTTTATTGAGGTAAACAAAAGCTATTACGGCGCCGAAGTAAGAAACGAAGACTTCGCCGACCCGGCCACCCTGGGCCTGATCAATGGCTGGTGTTCGGATCATACCGAAGGGAAAATACCCAGTATTATCGACAGAATATCGCCGGCTGTTGTGATGGTTCTTATCAACGCGCTGTACTTTAAAGGGAAATGGTTGGCGCCTTTCGATAAAGCCAATACAAAAAACGAGTTTTTCTATAACCAGAACGGCAGCGCCCCGCTGATTCCGACAATGAACCAAACGACAGAAGTCAACTGCTATAAAGGCGAAGACTTCACCCTGGCGGAATTTCCATACGGCAACAAAGCCTTCAGCATGGTGTTCCTGCTTCCCGACAAAGACGTTTCGCTATCATCCATCGTAGGGAAGATGGATGCACAAACCTGGCAACAGTCGCTATGGGAGATGGGCCACGTCTATATCCCGGTAAAGATCCCACGCTTCAAAATAGAATACGAACGGCAATTAAACGAGGATCTGATGGAAATGGGTATGCAGTCGATGTTCGACGCCTTTTCAGCCGATTTTACCCTTATTCATCCAACCGCCCCCCTTTGTGTAACGTTTGTAAAACAAAAGACATTTGCCGAAGTGAATGAAGAAGGAACTGAAGCCGCCGCCGTTACAGCTATTGGTATGGTGGAATCAGCCGGCCCGGATTTACCCCGCCCCGAAGTAAAAGAGTTCTACGTAGACCGTCCGTTCCTTTATTTTATTAAAGAATTAAGTACCGGTACGATATTTTTTATCGGCGAGATGCGTAATATGAAAACAGAATAACTACCTTTGATAAGTTGAAACCATTTAAAATAAATAGATTATGAAACGGCTTGCTTTATTATTTGCTTTACTCGGGCTATTTGCCTGCCAGGATGATCCTGAAATAATAAAAACGGATCCGACCCCCACCCCGGCTCCGGTTCCGGCTCCCGGCGATCCGCCTACTCCTCCGGTCGAAATAAAATACATAGAATTGACCGAAGCCGAACGGCAGATCGTAGGAAAAAACAATCTTTTCGCATTTGATTTGCTGCGGACGGTCTCTAAAAACGAAGAAAAGGAGAAAAACATCCTCATTTCGCCCCTGAGCGCCAGCCTGGCATAGCCATGCTCAACAACGGAGCCGCCGGCCTTACCCAGGAAGAAATACAAGGCGTATTGGGATATGGCGATATTACGCGAGACGAAATGAATGGCTACTTCCAGAAGATGCTGAAAGCC
>JAISCM010000153.1 GCA_031265595.1 Tannerellaceae bacterium | reverse complement strand
GGCGTGCAGGTAAACCAGTTCGGGGGTAGCGTTGGTTCGTCTTCCCGTATCTCGGTTCGTGGTAACTCTTCGTTGGCAAGCGACCAGCAACCGATGATCGTTGTAGATGGCGTACCTATCGCCAACGATACGCAACGTTCGGGGAATAATACTTATGTAGGGGTTGACTATGGTTCCGGATTAAATGACATCAACCCGGAAGATATTGAATCCATCACCGTATTGAAGGGTGGTTCGGCTGCACTTTACGGTATGCGCGCCGGGAATGGTGTAATTCTTATTACCACCAAATCGGGAAAAGGTAAAAGGGGCGTTACCATATCGTACGATGGGCAGTTATCGATAGACAATATTTCTACGCTGCCTAATTTACAGAACGAATACGGGCAGGGATATAGCGGAGATGAATATCATTTCAATCAAAGCGATTATACGGATTACCAGAAATATGCCGTTGAAAAGTCCTTTAGTTGGTTAGACGGCTATGGTGGGGTGTATGATGGAATGGATGAATCATGGGGGCCTCGTTTGGATGCAGGATTGATGATTCCTCAGTACGACAGCAACGGAGCAGCGACCCCTTGGGTATCACGCAAAAATAATATAAGAGATTTCTTCCGTACGGGGTACTCGATGAACCATACGGTTTCCGTGTTATCGCAGGCGGAAAAGTCAAGTACGCGTGTGTCACTTTCGTTCCGCGACCAGGCCGGGACGGTTCCGAATACAGACCAGAAACGTTATTCCGGGCAGATAAATTCCGATATGGAATTAAATAAATATGTAAAGTTTGACCTAAGCGCTAACTATACCCGTACCGAAAGCGACAACCTGGTAGCCCAGGGATATGGAGGAAGTAACCCTATCAACGGTATATTCCTGTGGTCTGCCCGCCAGATCAATATGCAGTCGTTGAAAGAGAACTGGGATGAGAAAGATGCGGCCGGTAATTATACCTTATATAACTGGAATACGAGTTATCACCTGAATCCTTATTTTAATGTATACGAAAACACGAACGCTTATCAGCGCGACCGCTTCTTTGCCAAATCATCACTTTATTATCAACCGTTCGAGTTCCTTAAGTTTGAAGGGCGCTTTGGTATGGATTATTACAATTCACAGACGTTTGAACGCCATTATATTGATTATTCCGACTATGCAGAAGGCGGTTTTGAACAGCGAGTACAGAAAAATACGGAATTAAATGTTGATTTTATCGCATCTTTTAATAAAACATTCGGCGACTTTAACGTTTCGGCTATGGCCGGCGCCAATTATCGTAATGTAAATTGGGAAGAAAATCTGACCGGCGCCAAAGCCTTAACGGTGTTAGGGTATTATACCATTGGAAACAAAAAGGGCGACGCCAATGTGACGATGGATCATAGCTGGATTCGTTCTAATTCGGTATATGCCTCCGGTTCAGTCGGCTGGAAAAGCCAGTTATACTTAGATGCAAGCGCCCGTAACGACTGGAGTTCTACCATCAGAGACCCGTTCTTCTATCCATCGGTTAGTTTGGCGTGGATACCTACGGAATCGTTTGAATCACTGAAAGACAATTATTACTTATCCTTCCTGAAACTCCGCGGCTCATGGGCCGAAATAGGTAGCGCCACCAGCGCCTACCGTAACAGGGCCTATTATTTTGCACGGAACGACGCCGACAATGGAGCGTTCAACGGAGTAGCCCAGATGTATAAAAGCGCTACCTATCCAAATGAAGGGTTGAGGCCGGAAAGTGTTAATACATGGGAAGTGGGTATTGACGTTGGTTTATTTGACAACCGTTTACGCGCCGACATCGCTTATTATGATAAATCAACTACCGATCAGATATTGGAAATAACAACGGCTCAGTCGTCGGGATATAGCCGCCGGTTGATTAATGCCGGGGAAATAGCGAATAAGGGAATCGAAATACAATTGAGAGGCGATATCTTACGCAATAAAAGTGGGCTGAACTGGACAACTACGCTGAATTATGCCAAAGATAAAAGCGAGATTGTAAAACTTTATCCCGAATTGGATATAACCACCTATCAGGTAGGTTGGACCTGGGGTATTGCCAATCTGGCAAAAACAGGACAAACGTGGGGTACGCTTTCCGGCTCGGCTTATGATCGAACAGATGATGGCGCCATTAAAGTGAACCAAAGAGGGCTGATCCTGACGAAATCGGGAGAAGATATTGGGCATGTATCACCAGACTTCCTGGCGGGATGGCGCAATGATTTTTCTATTAAAGACTGGTCGTTCGGATTCTTTATGGATTTACGTATAGGCGGCGATATCTGGTCGCAGTCTATGAATCACGGATATGCTGCCGGTACAGCGAACTATACGGTTGATAATGGTATTCGCGAGCGTGCTATTATAGCAGGGAAAGACGTTATGACCGATGAACGTTTCGTGATGAATATCGGTACGACGGAAAATCCGAACTGGGTTGAGAATACGATAGCCACCGATGCACAGACCTGGTTCAGGGATGGCGGCGTTTCCGAAATGTATATATTCGACGGTTCATTCCTGAAATTACGTGAAGCGTATGTTACATACGTAATTCCACCGTCTATCCTGGCAAAGTCGAAATATATAAGTAAAGCCACCGTTTCGCTGATTGGTTCTAATCTGGCCCTTCTCTGGACACATAAATCAAATACCCTGCGTCTTGATCCTGAAACAGGTGGCGTATCCAGCGACAGTAGAGGAGTTGGTTTCGAACAGGCTTCTGTTCCTACGTCCCGCAGTTTCGGTGTTAAATTAGGTATTACGTTTTAACTAATAAAGGAATCACATTATGAATAAAAAAATAAAATTATGGGTAGCAACGTTGTTTCTTTTCGCTACCGTTTTGGTTGCCGGTTGTACGGACTCCTTTGAAGAAATCAATACCGACCCGGATGCCTTTGATGAAGCGCCTTATACAAATATGTTGGCAGACGCCATTCGTGAAGTAGGTACAAGAATGGGTGGTGAAATAGAAGGATATGGTACCTGGTCCGGTTATATTACCAAGATACAATATATGGATTATATGGGTGGTATCAACCCGACGAATAATACATACGGTAACCGTTGGAGCCGCTGCTATACTAATATTTATCAGTTGAATGATATCTTAAAAAGAACGGAAGAAAACGCGGGAAATCTGAAGAACATTCGTTTTGTAGCTCGTATCTGGCAGCAGTATATGTGGTCGTACTTATTAGACGGCTGGGGCGATATACCTTACTCGGAAGCAATAAAGGGCGCCGATGAGGATGGCGCCATCCTGACGCCTAAGTACGATAAGGAGCAGGATATCTGGCCGGCTGTTATGGCCGATCTGAAAACGATTGCCGATGAAATGGCCGCCGGATTGGGCAGCGATGATATTGGCGATGGTGATTTTATTTATTCCGGCGACGTTAAAAAATGGCAACGGTTCTGTAATTCGCTTCGCCTGCGTATGGCCATGCGTATATCAGGTGTTTCATCTGCTTTGTCGAAAAGTACCATCGAAGAAATCTGTGGAAATCCTTCCAAATATCCGTTTATCGACAGTACGGATTCGCAATGTTATCTGTGGTGGCAGGGAACGCCTCCCTATTACGAAGAATGGTATAAGAATAAGTTAAGCCGCGACGACCACGGGGTATCTGAACTTTTTATTGATCATTTAAAAGCGATGGACGATCCGCGTATTGCATCGATTGCCCACCCGGCAGAAAGCGACGGCGAATACCGTGGCTATCCTAACGGGCCGGCAGAATGGGCTGTGTTAAATACAATTTCCCGTATCGGTACGATCTATCGTGATGATCCGGCCGGCTTTACTCCTTTCTACAATGCCAGCGAATCCTATTTTGTTGTTGCCGAAGCAGCGCTGAATGGTTGGAGCACAGGTATAACGGCTGCCGAAGCGTATGAAAAAGCAGTTCGCCTTTCAATGGAAGAAAATAAAATAGATGCAGCGGACGCCGATACATATCTGGCCGGAAAAGGCAAGTTCGATAATACAAAAGACCGCCTCTACTGGGAGTTCTGGGTGTCGTTGTTCAAGAACAACTATGAAGGATGGAGCTTATACCGCCGGACCGGCTATCCTACCACCAATTATCCAGCTATCGAATCGGTATGGAAAGGAACACATAACGATATGCCGTTCCGCCTTCCCTATCCGAATAATGAAGAACTTTATAATGTAGAAAACTGTAAAGCGGCCAAAGTAGGTATCGTAGACTATTGCTGGGGCCGGCAATTATGGTGGGATACCCGCACAGGAGTAAACTAATTTGTACAACAATAGATATACCAAACCTGTACAGAAACGAAAGGATTGCTCGTGAGAGCAATCCTTTTTCTTTTTACAAGTAAGGCATAAGCAAAGTGTAAGCATTTAATAAGGGTAGGGTGTGTTTATCTGCGAATGGATTGTTAATAATTTGCAAATTTCACATTGTTCTGTGTCAGTTTGATACTTATGGGCGCCTTTCCTGTTTTAGGATAATTTATATGAATTTCGATGTATTCTGTGTTGATTTGTTTTTTTTCAAAAAAAAATGTAATAAATTAGTTGTTTATATCAAGTTCTATTGAAATTATTATTAATATTGCGCCAATCATTTTACTCTTACTATTACCAATAGATGTTAAATTGGATGAGTCTTTTTTAGAATGTTTACTAATATACTCTTTTGATTCTTCTTTGGAGATTATAGATAAAGGATTTGTAAAATAAATATAGATACGTGAATACTACAACGATGTGTGTTAATTAATTTCAAAAGGAATGTTTATGAAAAAAAGATTGACTTATCTTTTATTATGCTTATTCACAAGCATAGGATTTGTAACGGCTCAGACAACGCGGATAACCGGTACGGTTATTTCCGCCGAGGATAATGAGCCCGTTATTGGGGCGTCCTTAGTTGTCAGAGGAACAACGACAGGGACTGTGACTGATTTTGATGGTGCGTTCACGTTAGATGTACCTGCAAGTGCGAAGACATTGCTGGTGTCTTATGTGGGTATGGTGCAACAGGAAGTAGCGATTAGTCCTGTGATGCACATTGTTATGCGTACCGATGCCCAGGCGTTAGGCGAAGTGGTTGTAACTGCATTGGGTATTTCCCGCGAAAAGAAAGCGTTGGGATATGCTATTCAGGAAGTAAAATCGGAAGAGTTGAGAAAGGGAGGGCAACTGAATGTTGCCAATTCATTGTCGGGAAAAGTTGCAGGTGTGCAGATTACGTCCCAGGGAGGACAGATAGGAACGTCCCAGAATATTGTGATCCGTGGAAATTCATCCTTTGGGGATAACCAGCCTCTGATCGTAGTTGATGGTATTCCCGTAGCCAATGATAATGCAAGCGGGGCTACGGTAGACCTTGGCTCTGGCTTGAATGATATCAATCCGGAAGACATCGAATCTATTTCCGTGCTGAAGGGAGGTTCTGCCGCCCTTTATGGGATGAGGGCCGGTAATGGAGTTATCGTGATCACAACCAAATCCGGGAAGAAAGACCGGGGTACCATCGTTTCGTATGATGCCGACATTACCATGGACCGTATCTATAATTTACCTAAATTACAGAATAAATACGGACAGGGATATTATGCATCCGAATTTGATTGGAAAGAGAGCGGCTATGATACTTATCAGGAGTTTGCAAACGAACTGGGGTATTTCTATGTAGACGGAATGGGGAATGGTATTAATGATAATGCCGACGAATCATGGGGGCCGCGCCTTGATATAGGGCTGAATCTGCCTCAGTATAATAGCCCGGTTGTTGGTGGCGTGCGGCAGGCTACCCCCTGGGTATCTAATCCGAATAATATAAAAGACTATTTCGAGACCGGATTATCTATGAATCATACCGTTTCTGTTTCTACCGCTACAGACAGGGCAACTGTAAGGGCGTCTCTTGCTTTCCGCGATCAGAAAGGGACAACCCCCAATACCGATCAGAAACGATATTCGATGGCCGTTAATACAAAACTGGAAGTGAATAAGTATATAGACTTTGATCTGGCAGCTAATTATACGCGTACCAATAGCAATAACCTTCCCGGTTCCGGTTATAATAGTACAAACCCATTACAGTCTATTATGCAGTGGTTTGGCCGTCAGGTTGACATGATAGACCTGAAAAACAAATGGGATGAAAAAGACGAATACGGAAATAATACACACTATAACTGGATACAGTCTTTCCATGCGAATCCTTATTGGATTGTGAATAAGAATACGAATGCATACGAACGGAATCGTTTTTATGGAAAGTCGTCTATCTGGTTTAAGCCGTTTGATTGGTTAAAGTTTGAAGGACGTGTGGGGTATGACCATTATGATTCAAACCAATTCTCAAAGATCCTTTGGGATATTGATCACCCAAGCGGATACTTCCGGAGCTGGGATCGTAAAATGAATGAATTAAACGGCGACGTGATTGCTTATTTTAATAAGAATTTCGGCGACTTTACAACGAATGCTATTCTGGGGGCTAATTATCGCGACTATTCCTTTGTCCGCTCCGGCTTAGGGGCAGATGAGCTGACGGCTCCGGGTATCTTCACCGTTACCAATGCGAAAGGGACTCCGTATACAGAGCTTTATCATCAGAATCGCCGCTCCAATTCAGTATATGGGAATTTTTCTTTCGGTTATAAGAATATGGCATACCTTGATATTAGTATGCGTAACGATTGGGATTCTACGATAGAAGATTCTTTTTTCTATCCTTCTTTCAGCGCAAGCTGGATCCCGACTGAAACATTCAAGTTTTTAACGGAATCTAATCAGTTGAACTTTTTGAAAGTAAGAGGAAGCTGGGCGCAAATTGGTTCGGCTACGGATCCTTATTATTCAAATGCTTATTATTCTGTATTGAATGGTGCGTTTAATGGGACGGCTTTATTTTACAATCCGATTACATTGCCTCCCAATGGGTTAAGGCCTGAAACGGTTAAGACGTGGGAACTGGGTGTGGAAGCGAGTTTATTCAATAACCGTTTACATCTTGACGCTGCCTATTATTCAAAGCAAACTACCGATCAGATCATGAATGTGAATGTGGCTACCTCTACCGGTTATAATTCCATGTATATTAATGCAGGGAAGATTAGCAATAAAGGTATTGAGCTACAGGTATCCGGCGATATATTTAAAAATCCGAACGGGTTTAACTGGACGGCCACGCTTAACTGGGCGAAAGATAAGAGCCGCATAGATGAGTTATATACCGACCCGAATACAGGTCAATCGTTACCTGCCTACCAGATCGGCTCGAACTGGAGCGTTGTAAACTATGCCAAAGTAGGACAAAGCTGGGGAACCCTGGTGGGAACAGGCTATGTATATAATGACGATGGCTCCATTTTAGTAGAAGACGGAGTGCCTGTGTATGAAGCAGGAAAAGACATCGGAGATGTTACGCCGGATTGGCTGGCCGGATTCGGTAATGAATTTTCTTATAAAGACTGGTCGTTGGGATTCTTATTAGACTTCCGTATGGGGGGCGATATCTATTCAATCACACAGGCCTTTGGCTCTCAAACCGGGATATTGGATTTCTCGGCCGAGGGAGATATTAGGGAAAATGGTGTTGTTTTAGGAAAGAACTATATGACCGACAACGTATTTAAAACAGCCGATGGTACGGTAAACGACGTGGCTGTAAACGCAGAAGATTTGTTTTATAATTATTATACCATCTGCGAAATGGCGGTATTCGACGGTTCCTATCTCAAATTACGCGAATTGCATCTGACGTATAATTTCCCCAAACGAATGCTGGAGAAGACTAAATTTATTAAGTCGGCCCATATCTCCTTAGTGGGTAATAATCTGGCTTTATTGTGGGTGCATAAGTCCAATATCGTTCATATTGATCCGGAATCTACCAAGTTAGGTGGCGATAATCCCGAATCATCCGTGCGAGGATTTAACTCCGGCGTTGGTTTCGAATCAAATTCATATCCTCCTTCCCGCAGTTTCGGTCTTAAATTAGGAGTGACATTTTAAAATAATACATAGCATTTATAATTATGAGAGAATATATAACAAAAATAGCGCTCGTGGGTGTTTTAAGCGCTTTCTTCTTAGGATCTTGTACCGATTCTTTTGAGGATATAAATACAAACCCCGACAGGCCGGAAGATGTACCGACAACTAATCTATTAGCTTACTCATTATATTATACTTCTTTCAGGCTCTACGACCGTTGGTTTGCCATGGATGAACCGATGACCTTTTGTGGCTATGCGTCTAAAATGACTTATATTGACGAAGCCCGGTACCGCTTCAGAACAGGCGTACAGGATACGAATTGGGAATATCTGTACCGCATCATAACCAACCTGAAGGATATACAGGAAAAGGCCAGTTTCAACGATGCCATGAATATGTATAATGTGGCCAAGATAATGGAAGTTCATTTAATACAACTCGCCACAGACCGGTGGAGAGATGTGCCATATTCAGACGCTGTAAAAATTAAAGAAGGTATCTTGCAGCCCAAGTATGATACGCAGGAAGAGATCTATCCGGCCTTGTTGGCTGAACTTAAAGAAGTGTCCGAATCACTGGCAATCGGTTCTTCCGACGACTTAGGAGAAGGCGACCTCTTATTTGGCGGCGATATGGATAAATGGCGGAAGTATTGTAATTCGCTCCGTTTGCGTCTGGCCATCCGTATCTCGGAAGTTTCTTCGGCCCTGGCAAAATCAACGATAGAAGAGGTGCTGGGAAATCCGGCAAAGTACCCCATCATGGAAAGCAACGACGATAATGCGTTTTTCTGGTGGCTGGGTAGCGACCCTACTTATTATGAACCGATGGCTGACGGCTACAGAACAAGAAAGACAGAATATTGCGCTGCCGATGTAATTGTTGATCACATGAATGAACGGGACGACCCACGCCGTTCAACCTATTTTCAGCCAACTCCCAGAAGCATTACCGAAGGAAATCCCGAATACAAAGGATATACCATTGGCGCAAGAACGAATGCCGTTGCTATAGAATACTCTATATGGGGCGCTCGTTTCTTTACCGACCTGGCCGGATTCTCGCCCTATATGCGTGTGGCGGAGCCTTATTTTACTATTGCAGAGGCTTCAATGCTTGGATGGAATACAGGAACTACCGCAGAAGAGGCCTATAATAAAGCCGTTCGCTTCTCGATGGAAGAAAATAGTATCGACGAAGCAGCGATAGAAGCCTACTTAGCCGGAGCCGGTAAATTTACAGGAGAAATGGAGCAGATTTATTATGAACAATGGGTAGCGATGTTTAAACAGGCTATGGAAGGTTGGTCTTTGTATAGAAGAACAGGCGTACCTTCTAATCTGTATCCGGCTCCCGGACGTCCGGCAAATTATGAAAAACACAATGTTCCCCCGTTCCGTTCGCCCTATCCGGATAAAGAGCG
>JAISCM010000197.1 GCA_031265595.1 Tannerellaceae bacterium | reverse complement strand
CCTTCTTCTTTGGCCGATTGGTCTTCGCCGGAAGGAGTAATTAGTTTATAGCCCTTCCCGTGAATGTTGATAATTTCAATGGAAGGATCGTCTTTCAGTAATTTGCGCAGTTTGGTAATGTATACGTCCATACTGCGGGCATTGAAGTAGTTATCGTCTACCCAGATCGTTTTAAGCGCGTAATTACGTTCCAGTATTTCGTTGGCATGCGCACAAAGAAGGCTTAGCAATTCACATTCCTTTGTAGTCAGCTTCGTTGCTTTTTCGCCGATAGAAAGCGTTTGTTTTTGGGTATCAAATAAGAAGTTCCCCAGTTTATAGAAGGGGATGTCTTTCAGTTTCTTCCCTTTTACGCGGCGAAGGATGGCTTCTATACGGAGCAATAGCTCTTCCATGCTGAACGGTTTTGTCAGGTAATCGTCGGCCCCAATCTTGAATCCTTCCAATATATCTTCTTTCATTGTTTTTGCCGTAAGGAAGATAATGGGTATATCGGGATTGATGGAGCGGATCTCCTGCGCCAGCGTAAATCCGTCTTTCTTCGGCATCATAACATCAAGTACGCAGAGGTCGTATTTACCTTTTGTAAATCCTTTGTAACCGGCTTCTCCATCGGAGAACAGATCGGTGATATAGCCTTTGGCTTGCAGGTATTCTCTTAATAACATGCCAAGGTTCTCATCGTCTTCGCAAAATAAAATTCTCAGTTTTTCTTCCATAACTAATTTTTTATAAGAGGTAAAGTAATAATAAATTTTGTTCCTATATTTCCGGCCCCGTTTTCGGCGCGGATACTTCCTTTATGGTCTTCCACTATTTTACGGACGTAGGCAAGACCTAATCCGAAGCCTTTTACATCGTGTACATTGCCGGTCGGTACCCGGAAAAAGCGGTCGAATACCTTCTTATGATACTCTTTCTTTATCCCGATTCCGTTGTCTTCAATGGATATGAGCAATTTATTGTTGTCGTTCCATGTCTTAGCCGTTAATTTCAGGGGTACATCCTGCTGGCGGTACTTCACCGCGTTGTCCATCAAATTGAATAATACGTTTGTAAGATGCATCTCATCCACATAAATAGCCGAGTCTATGGCTTCTAAATCAATATCCAGCGTGCCGCCGTATTTTTCTACTTTTAATACGAACGTATTGGCAATGTTTGCTATCAAATCGTTTGCATCTACTTCTTTTAATTTAAGCGTGGCCCGCTGGCGTTCAAACAGCGACATCTGCAATACCTTCTCTACCAGGAAGCCCAGCCGTTTGGTCTCGTCATTAATAACGCCCGATATATGTTTGAATACATCGGGGCTTTTGGTAATATCCGAATCTTTCAACATTTGCGAGGCAAGCGATATGGTGGAGACAGGTGTCTTCAATTCGTGCGTCATATTGTTGATAAAATCATTTTTCATCTCGGATAATTTCTTTTGCCGGAATACTATATATAATGTAAAAGTGAACGTAGCCAATAGCATCAGGGAGAAAATAACAGATGGTACAATAAATGAAACTTCGCTATAAATATAATCCTGTTTAGTAGGGAAATAAACCCTTAAATAGTTTTGCCTGGAGGGAGGGTCGTTCGGAAACAACACGGCGGTCAGAATGTCCGACGCGATCGGCTGCTTTTGAATCTCTCCGCTCAAATGAACGGTATTCCCGTCTTTATTGATAACAGAAAAAACAAACGGAAGGTTTAAACCGTTATTAACAAACTCCGTTTTCAGGTAGGTGTTCAACTGCTTGAAGTCGATACGTTCTTCTATCGGCTTAAGGCTCGAAGTGTTCATCATACTGATTATTACTTCGTGAATCAGGTCCATATTGTATAAATACTGGCGTTTATAGGCATCGGCCAACTCTTTCGACCGGGCTACCAGATTACTTGGCGATTGCTTTTTTAATAAAGAAGATAAGGGTTGCGATTGTGTATTGCTGAAACTATGCAATTCGATGCGTTGCATCGTGCCGTTTGAATCTTTTATTTGTAACTGATAGCTTTCCTGGCTGTTGAATTGCCGGATCTGTTGCGGGTTGTATGAGCTTTGATATGGGTAGTTCAATGCCTTACTTAAATCATCTTCCACATACTTACGCGTTTCGTCGAGCTCAATATTATGGGAAACCTGAAATAAGCATTTCTTGACGGTTTCATTGAATTGCTCACTACGTGTTTTAAGTATTTCGCTTACATAATTTAATTGCAAATAGAGTAGACCTGCAAAAGCGAACGCCATCACAACAGCTAATAACCAAATTGTAGACTTCCTCATATCTCCTATATCTTAAAACAGAAGCAAATAAAGCATCTTTTGATTTAATATTTACATAAAAAAAGTAAAAAAGAAGGCGTTTGTTTGTTAATAATATATTACGTCAGTAAGGCTTTATTTGTCTAATCCTTTGTATAACAATAAACTATTGTGGAAGCGACATGAATTGAACTCACCAGCAAAATCCTGTGTTTGGGGGTTACTGCAAAAGGGAGCATTCTTTCAAAAAAAAGTCTACGCGAAGATATAAAAAAGTCTTCGCGAAGACTTTGAAAAGACTTCGCGATGTTTTTCTAAAGACTTCGCGAAGACTTGCTGGAGACATCGCGAAGACTTTTTTTTACTTTCGTCATAATCCGTATTTTTTCCGGCTGAAAGCAGGCTGAAAGAAGACCTTTCAGCCTTATGCCTTTATACAGAAATATTTACAAGCCGGCTGAAAGCTGAAAGATAGGGTGAAAAAAGGAGTTGTACAGGTAGAATTGTGTTTAACGGATGGCTACTTTGCGGACTGTTTCATTAATGCGGATAATATAATATCCTTTTGCGATGCTTACGGTGTATTCTCCGGAAGATTGTTTCATTTCGATCTCCACTACCTTTATACCTACTACACTATACATTTCGAGCTTACTTCCAATCGGAGCATTGGTTACTTTTATACGGTTATCAACAGCAACTACTTCTACGGAGGGCTTTTCGGGCGTTTTTTTTGTAGTATAAGCCGCCCGGTTCGTTTGCTGGGCATGCGCAGAAACCAAACCAACACCTGTGCTTAACACGAATATCATGAAAATATAAAAAAATGCCTTCATGCTTCAAGTCCTAAATTAACACAAATGTAAAAAGATTTCTTGAAATGATCGCTATAATAAGCTGATAATTTGCAATATCACTATAAATTCTGTTAAAATCTGCCCTTCTTCCTTTCGTTTCTTGTTTTCTCCCGCGATTTGAATCGTTTTACCTGTACATACCTTAGTAAGAAAATTACTCCTGATGTGAGGCCAATGACCAGAAAATATTGTACCCAATCAGGCTCCGGTCTGCTGCCGGGCCAGCCAATCACACTCATCACAAGTAAATAGATAAAGAGCAAAGCGCTGGTAATGTTTATTCTTTTCATCTTCGTTGATTATAGGATGCAAATATACGTATTTATTATGTTGGATTTACTTCTACCTGGCGGGGGGGAGTGATCAGAAGTTCCTCCCTACGTCCCACCAGAGGCGTGTGCCGCCGGTGTCGGGGCCATTTATTTTTTTGCATAAGGCTTCGTACTGGGCAGGATTAGCGCTTTTGATCCCTGCCGGGAAGTTTAAGCGGCGGATCATGGTCTCTGTATCGATTTTTCCTTCACTTCTGTTCATTAAGACGGGGAAAAGGCGGGGATATCCCGTGCGGCGTTGCTCGGCCCAGGCTTCGCATCCTTCGGGGAACATGGCGATCCATTTCTGGGTGATTATCTTTTCTAATTTAATTTCATCCGGCGCTTCGGGCTCCCACCTGGGGGATACGCGGCATCTTGCTTTGATGCTATAGCCGGGGTTGAATGTATCGATGTAGTCGGCGGCGGTGGCATTACTTGCCAGGTATCCGGCCACATTCCCTACGCCCCATTGGATAAAAGACGTTTCAACGCCTTTGGTATAGCAATACCCTACATCTTCCGCAGTCCATTTACGCAAGGCGGCTTCGGCCCGCAGGAACCATACTTCCGATGCCGTCATAAGCGTAGCGTTGTCGGACTGCTTGATGGTGAGGCGGGAATGGTTTATGTATCGTGTATGATTGTAGCCCGTGCCTTGCCTGATGCCCCTGTATTCGCCGGCATATCCCTCGCCGGTGGCCGGTTCAAAGTATTTAGAAATCCTGGGGTCGCCGTATCCTGTCAGTATCGACTCCATATTGGC
>JAISCM010000065.1 GCA_031265595.1 Tannerellaceae bacterium | reverse complement strand
TGTTTGAGGGAAAGATCATCGCCATCCCATTCTACGTAGGAGAAGTGCGTCATAAAGTCGCCGTCGATGAGTAACCGGCAGGTATGGGTGAGCATCAGGTCGAGCATGATGTGGCGGTGTCCGAAGATGAAGAAGTTGATGTCGGGATGGCTTTTAAGGTATTCTTTGGCGAAACTTACGAGGTATTCGCCTGCCTCTCCCTGGTATTCTTGTTCGGCTTCTCTTTTAAGTCCGTCTTTACGGCTGCTTAGCGACCAGCCGAGGGCAAAGCCGAACGTCCAGCGGGGATGGATAGCGGCATAAAGCCACTGACAGAAACGGTTGCGGAAGAATGCCCGGAGAAAACGGAAGCTTTTGCTGCGATAATCTACCTCGTCGCCATGCCCCAGGAAGAAGCGTTTACCCAGCAGGTCTACCGTTACTACGTCGCGATGGATAATGGCGCCGATTTCTCCGGGCAGGTAATCGAACATCCAGATGTCGTGGTTTCCGATAAAGATATGGATTTCGATCCCGGCGTCGGAAAGTTCGGCCAGCTTGCCTAAGAGGCGTACAAAACCTTTCGGTACAACATACTTATACTCGTACCAATAGTCGAAGACGTCTCCCAGCAGCCATACGGCCGAGGCGTCGTCTTTAATAGAGTCGAGCCAGCGCACCAGTTTCTTTTCAACGGCCAACGGGTCTGTGTGGAAGCGGGCTCCCAGATGTGCATCGGAAGCGAAGTAGATCTTCTTGCGGGATGTCTCCATGCTGCGGCGTTTAGAGAAAACCCAGTTCCAGTTTGGCTTCTTCCGACATCATATCCTTGTCCCACATTGGGTCGAATACGAGGTTTATCTCTACCTGGTTTACTCCTTCTACGGATTCTACCTTCATCTGTACGTCTTCCAGGATAAAGTCGGCGGCGGGACAGTTGGGGGCTGTAAGCGTCATGTCGATGCGTACGTTCTTTTCGTTATCTACTTCTACTTTATAAATCAGGCCCAGATCATATATGTTGACCGGTATTTCCGGGTCGTAAACCGTTTTAAGTATGGCTGCAATGGCCTCTTCGGTTTGAAGAAATTCGTTGTTGCTCATCATTTCATCATGTACTTTTTGCAAAAGTACATGATTTAGTTGACAGATGCTACCAGACGGCTGTTATATTTTCCCTTCGTCGCCGTAGCTGTAGTAGCGATTGTCGGCTATAACGATGTGGTCGAGGAGTTTTATATCCATCAGTTTGGCGGCATTTTGGAGGCGGGTAGTCAGCGTATCGTCGCTGTGGCTGGGAGACAGGTTTCCCGAAGGATGGTTGTGGCAAAGGATAATACCCGAAGCGAGGGCGTTGATGGCCGCTTTCATGATCAGACGAACGTCGGCAGAGGTCTCGTTTACCCCTCCCTGGCTGACCTTTATCTTTTCGATCACTTTGCCCGAGCGGCTTATCAGCGCTATCCACAGTTCTTCGTGATGCAAATCGCACAGGAGCGGTTTGAACAGCAGGTAGGCATCGTTGCTGCAAAGGATCTTCTCCTGCCTGGGGCGTTCGCTGTCGTTGCGCCGGCGGCCAAGTTCCAGCGCAGCGGCAATCGTTACGGCTTTGGCTTCTCCGATACCTTTAAATTCGTTGGTCAGTTCTTTGATGGTGAATTTGCCTAAACGATTGAGGCTGTTGTCTGCAAAATGAAGGATACGTTGAGAGAGCTGTACAGCCGATTCGTTACTGTTTCCCGAACCAATAAGGATAGCCAGCAGTTCGGCGTCGCTCAAGGCAGAAGCTCCTTTCAGGAGCATTTTCTCGCGCGGGCGATCTTCTACAGCCCACTCTTTGATGGTGAATTTAGTCATATATCTACTACGGGCGTACGCGTCCTACGTAAGAGCCGTCGCGCGTATCTACTTCTATCTTTTCGCCTTCGTTGATAAACAACGGGACGCGTACTTCGGCGCCTGTTTCAACCGTTGCCGGCTTTAGTGTATTGGTAGCCGTATCGCCTTTCATGCCCGGTTCGGTATAGGTTACGGTCAATATCACATGGGCGGGGAGTTCGCAGGTGAGAACTGTTTCGCTGGCGGCATGCACCATGGCTTCCACCATATCGCCTTCTTTCAGAAACTGAACGCCGCTGATGCCGTCGCCCGGGATCGAGATCTGTTCGAATGTTTCGGGATGCATAAAGTTGTAGCCCATATCGTCTTGATAAAGGAATTGGTAGGGGCGTCGCTCGATGCGTACTTCCTCTACTTTTACGCCCGAGTTCCAGGTTTTATCAATTACGCGGCCGGTGGTTACGTTCTTTAGTTTGGTGCGTACAAAAGCAGGGCCCTTCCCTGGTTTTACGTGTAGAAATTCAACAATAAAGTAGTATTGCCCTTCCATATCGAGGCACATTCCGTTTCTAAAATCAGCAGTAGTTGCCATATAAAATTTGTCTGTATGATTAATAATTCATTAAAATAGATTGCAAAAATACAATTTCTCTGATAAAGATGCAACTACCCGCTCTGATATAATACCATATTCCTTTACGATAAGGCTTCTTTAAAGATCTCGCCAACGGTAGGATGAGGGAATACGAAAGACGCCAACTCGTGCGCCCTGAAGCCTTTCTCTACTGCGATGCCTGCTATAACGATCAGCTCCGAAGACGGGTTTCCCAGCAAATGAGCGCCAACGATCGTGCCGTCTTCCGAGAGGAGGATCTTACAGATTCCGTTGCCCATTTCATTTTCCGCCACAAAACGGCCGGAGAAGGCCATCGGTATTTTCTTCACCGTATAGGCTTTTCCTTCGGCTTGCAACTGTTCTTCCGTGGCGCCTACGCCGGCCAGTTCGGGATGGGTGTACACAATGCCGGGGATCGCTTTATAACTCATTCCCGGGGCGGCTTTTCCGGTGATATGCCTTATTGCGGCTTCGGCCTCGCCAACGGCTGTGTGGGCCAATAGCGAATAGCCTGTAATATCTCCGCAGGCGTATACGTTAGGGAGAGACGTCTGCATATATTCGTTTACCCGGACGCCGTTGCGGAATCTTTCTACCGCTAATGTTTCTAATCCGAACCCCTGGGTTACCGGGCGGCGGCCTACGCTTAGCAATACTTTCTCTCCTTCGAGGGTGAGGGTTTCGCCGTCTTTCTCTATGGATACTTCCGTTTCGTTTATGGCCGTTACTTTGTGGGCTACGTAGAAGGTTACGCCTTTCTTTGTGTATTCGGCGCGTAGCTGGGCGGCCAACTCTTTGTCCATGCCGGGGAGTATCTCGTCAAGCATTTCCACCACCTGCACTTTCGTCCCCAGGCTGTTAAAGAACGAGGCGAACTCCATTCCTATCACGCCGCCGCCAATGACTACCAGCGACTCCGGTAGTTCCTTTGCCTGAAGCGCTTCGCGGCTCGTCCAGTAGCCGCCCGTATTTAATCCGGGGATGGGGGGGATGATCGTTTCCGAGCCGGTACAGATGATAAGGCGCCGGGCTTCATAGCTTTCGCCGGCGCAGGAGAGGGTGATCGTTCCGCCGGAAGCGCGTCCTTTTATTTCGGCTGTTCCTTCTACGGTTAGCACGTTGTGTTCTTTCATCTTCATACGGATACCTGCCACTAATTTCTTCACTACTTTATTCTTTCGTGCGATGATCTTTGGGAGGTCTGCCGAGGCGTTCGCTGCTCCGACGGCATACTTAGACGCATTCTTAACCGTATCGAATACTTTTGCCGAATAGAGCAATGTTTTTGTGGGTATACATCCTTCGTTGAGGCAAACGCCACCCAGCGCGTTCTTTTCGAATAAGACGGTAGAGAGGCCTGCTGCGGCTGCTCTCTCTGCGGCAGTATACCCGGCCGGGCCTCCGCCGATAATGGCTACATCATACGTTATCATCTGTTTTTTGTTTAAAGTTGATAGAAAGATATGTTTGTTTACAGAAAGTTTGTGTCGTTTATCAGTTTGATGTCTGGATTGAAGCGTTTGAGTAGTTTGACAAACTCTTTTTCGTTTTGCGGAGACACCATCATCCATAGCCCCTTCCCCGTCCAGACGCCGATACGGTTTAGCGACAGGGCATAGCTGGAGGCTGGTATGATCGTACGCTCCAATCCTTCGATGGCGCTTATCTCGATCTCTTTTTTAGGGAAGATACTGCAATGGGCCATCAGCCGGCCATCGGCCGTGATAATATAATACGTGCTAAGCATCACGTGTACAGCCAGCGCCGTAATCAATAGCATAATCGCTATCACCCCTATATGGCCGTTAATAACCACAAGGAAACAAATAACCATCAGGATAAAAAGCAGCAAATGATACCACCAATCCACTTTCGATTTAAAAACTCTGTCCATCTTTCCTTTTTTTTTGCGAAAGATACTAAAAAAAAACCAATCCCTACCGGGGGTCATCGATGTACTTCTGCATAAATTCTTTGGGGAGCGTATGATATGCTTTGTAAAAGACTTTCGCAAAGTAAGAGGGCGAACTGAAGCCTACGCTGAACGCTACTTCATTGATGCGCATATCTGTCTCAAGCAGAAGTTTGCAGGCCTTCTTCAGGCGGTAGTTGCGCAGGTAGTCTCCGGGGGTAACGCCGCCGATGCTTTTCAGCTTGCGTTGCAGGTTAGAGCGGCTCATGTTGAATATTTCCGTCAGCGAATCTACGGAGAAGTTTTCATCCGAGATTCGTTTCTCTATCTCTTCATTTAGCTTAGAGAGGAACGCCTCATCGTTCTTATTGTTTACCAATAGGGAATAAGAGGCTAAGGGCGAGCGGTTGAAGGCTTCGAGTATCGTCTTCCTGTTTTCAAGCAGGCTTGCTATCTGGGCTTTCAGGTAAGAGATAGAGAAAGGTTTCTCTATAAAAGCATCTGCGCCTGAGAGCAGGCCTTCTACTTTTATGGCATTCTCGGTGCGGGCAGAGAGCAGGATTACGGGGATGTGGCTGTAGTTGAGGTCTGAGCGCAGGCGTTTGGTGAAGGAGATGCCATCCGTGCCGGGCATCATGATGTCCGACAGGATGATTTCGTACGTATTCTCGTTCAGTAGCCGGAAAGCTTTGCCGGCATCGGGCGCCGTATCTACGTTGTATTCGCGCTGAAGGGAGTTTACGATAAAGAGCGCCATTTCGGGATTGTCTTCTACCACAAGGATGGCGTGCCGGGTAGTATCGGCTGCGGGAGAGAGGTCGGCTTCGGGCAGGGGCGAGGTGGCTTCGGGCGTCTTTTCGCGGCTTTCGTGAGGCACGTCGCGGAATGTAAATTCAAAGCAGGTTTCGCCCGATGGATTATCTTCTACGCGGATGGTTCCTCCCAGTATTTCCGTCAGGTTTTTCACTAAGGATAATCCCAGGCCGGTGCCAATCGTTGCATCTTCTTTCTGCACCTGGTAGAAGGGGTCGAAGATGAGCGCTTTATGGTGGCCGGGGATGCCCCGTCCGTTGTCTGTTACTTTTACGGTGAACGAGTGATTGGCGTTCTTTCTTACGGTAAGCGTTATCTTATCGCGGGTGTACTTTAGGGCGTTGGTAAGCAGGTTTCCGATGATTTTTGTCAGGGCATCTTCGTCTGACAAGACGGTCATTTCCGCTTTCTCCTGTAGCGTCTGTAGCTCCAGGTCTATCCCTTTCTGTTGGGCTGTTTTTCTGAAGCGGTCGTATAGCTCCTGCAGGAGGTCGCCGAGGTTCACTATCTTTGGGTTGATGATATAGCGGGTAGAGTCCATTTTCCGGAAGTCGAGCAGTTGGTTGATCAGTTCTTTCAGGCGGTTACAGTTCTTTTCGATGATCGACAGGTTTTGTTTGGTGTCGTTGCTTCCTTCTTTTGAATTGATCACTTCTTCCAGCGGGGCGAGTATCAGGCTTAGCGGGGTTCGTATCTCGTGGGCGATGGTGGTGAAGAAGTCTATTTTGGATTTAAAGGCGAGCGTTTCCTGCTGCGTTTTGTAGTTTTCTAATATATGCTGGTGTTTCTCCCGGCTCTTCTTCAGATACCATGATATAAGGGCATAGGAGAGAAACAGCGACAGTAAGGCATACACGATCTTTGCCGGCAGGGAGAGCCAGAAGGGGGGCTTTATTTCTATCTGTATGGAGGCGCCTGTTTCGTTCCAGAGGCCATCTTTGTTTGTTCCTTTTACGTGGAAGAGGTATTTGCCGGGCGAGAGGTTTACGTAGGTCATACTTTTGTTGCTGCGGGCATAGTTCCACTGGGCGTCTATTCCTTCCAGGCGATAGGCGTATTGGTTTTTGGCAGGCGTGGCATAGCTTAGGCTTACGTAGGAGATGGTGAAGGAAGAGCGGTTGTGGGGCAGCGTTATCTTTTCGCGCTTATTTACGCTTATCTGCAGGGCTTTCTCCAGGCTGCTGTCTGAATGGCCCAGCAGGCTTACGCCGATGATCTCTACGGGGGGGATGATGGCATCTCCCTCTTTGGCTACCTGCTGGGGGAAGAAGGAGGTAAAGCCGTTGATGCCGCCGAAATAGAATTTCCCGTCGCGCGTTTTGAGGCTCGATTTGTAATTGAACTGATTGCTCTGCAGGCCGTCTTCCTTATCATATAATGTATAGGTGGCCGGGGAGGAGGTATTAAAGCGCACCAGGCCTTTGTTGCAACTGATCCAGAGGTTGCCCGATGGATCGTCGAGTATGCCATATACTACGTTATTGGGCAGGCCTTCTGCTTCGGAGATATTGACGAAGGTATCGTGCCGGCTGTTGTAGATAAAGATGCCTTTTCCTTCGCTGGAGAAGAGCGTCCGCTTTTGGCTGTCTATATAGATGCCGGTAAGCTTGCTTCCGGTGATGGGGTTGCCCGGGGCCTGTATCGTGTCGTAATGGATCCATTGGCCTGATTGTGCGTCTTGCCGCATGGCGCCCCGTCCGTAGGTGGCAAGCCATAGATTCTCGTTGGCATCTTCTTTTATATCGTAGATAAAGTCTGCCACTTCCGGTATGCGGGTGAAGGTGCGGGTGGCTTTATCAAATTTATTAAGGCCCACGGTGGTGCCGGCATAGATGTCGCCTTTTTTCGTTTTGTAGAGGGCAAATACGCAGTCGTCATTGAGCGTTTGGCAGTCGTCTTCCTTATTTCGGAAATTGGCGATGGCGTGGGTTCGTACATTATATATATCAATGCCTCGGGAGAAGGTGCCGATCCAGAGCTCGTCATCATCGAGCAGTAAGGCATGCGTGTTGTGGTAAGAAGTCTGGATGGGCTGCGTGATGCTTTTTGTCTGTACATCGAAGTAGTTTACGCCGCCGTCTTCGGTAGCGATCCAGAGATTGCCCGATGCGTCTTCGCAAAACTGGCTGACGGCTTTCCCCGACAGGGCTTTCGGGGTGGTATGCGGGTAATAGGTCTCCATCGTGAGCGTAGAGGGGTTCAGGTAATTGACGCCGCCGAAATAGCTGCCTATCCATATCCCGCCCTCGCGGTCTTTCAGCATTGAATATACGTTTTGATCGCTCATGCTATACGATAGCAGCGGTATATCCAGGCGACGGGACGAGAGCGTATACAGGTCGAAAAGGTACAGCCCATCGTCTGAGCCTACCAGCAGCGAGCGGTCGTCGTAAGGCAAGAGGCAGCGTATATGCGTAACGTAAGGCGAACGGCCCTGCCCGTTCAGGTGGGTTACGTATGTGTTGGTCTGCTTATTATATTGCCGTAAGCCTTCCGACCAGGTGCCGAGCCAGAAGTTCCCTTTCGGGTCTTCCCAGATAGAGAGCACTTCGTACTCGTAGCTACCCGAGAGGTAATACATATTCTCTACGGGCTCCAGTTCGTCTGTGTCTTCCCGGTAGCGTAGCAGGCCCATGCGCGTGCCCACCCATATCGATCCGGCCATATCTTCGTATACCACCCATACGGGGCTGATGGCTTTGCCTCCCTTCACCCGGATCTGCCTCAGCGCCTGCTCTGCGGGCTGGTACCGGAAGAGGCCCTGCGTCATCGTGGCTATCCAGATGGCGCTATCTTTGTCTATATAAAAGGTATTAATGGGCGAGGTAAGGGCTGTGCCTTCCGGGGTGCAGGCGGTTACCTGGGCGAAGGTTTCTTCCTGCGTATTCATAATATTCAGCCCAATATCTGTGCCGATATAGAGAGAGCCGTCTGCTGCCTCCATCATACTACGGATGAAATTGTTTCCGATAGAGCGTTCGTTCTGCTTACTGTTACGAAAGATGCGGAAGTCGCTCCCATCATACCGGTTGAGGCCGTCTTTCGTGCCAAACCAGATAAAGCCTTTCTTATCTTGCAAGATACTATAGACGGCATTTTCGGACAA
>JAISCM010000023.1 GCA_031265595.1 Tannerellaceae bacterium | reverse complement strand
CGCTCTTTTTTCAGATAAAGAGATAAACAACTCATATCTCTGTAAGGCTCTTTTCAATACCATATAGTTTTTTTCTCTGACTTCTGACAATTTACGTTTTTTCAAATATTCATCAAACGAATCAAAGAAGGATCGTTTTGATTCTTCATCTACCGGAGCATATTTTCCACGTTCATAGTATTGATCAACACAATCCTTTAACCAATCGCACGCAATGTTTGATTTATCCATTACGTTAAAGATGGTATTAATTACACTTAATAGCGTATTTAGTTTTTCGCTTTGTTCTGTTAGATACTGTTTGAGTTCCGTTTTTTCGTTAGTCCTCACCCGGATATTTGGAATAATGATTTGTTTTTTTTCCTGATTCCAATTTTCGGCGGGGATAAAGATACCCGATTTAGCTTGTTGATCAATCTTTCCGTGTTTGAACCGAATTCGTATTTCCCTTTGCGGGTTGGTGTCCGACTTAGCGGATAGCGATAAATAAATTGTAGCCATAATAATACTGTTTTAAATTTTCAACAAAGATAGGGCAATGATTCTATACTAAAAAGAAAAATCCCCACTTAATCCCCACTTATTTTCAATTAATTCCAATTTCGTAAAATTAAAAACAACTCTGTTTGTTGCAATTCTCTAATAATGAACATATTACAAACGGGTTAAATGTTGTTAAATTTTATTAAATTGCATATTAGTACTCCCGCTCCGAGTACGAAAGGACGCTGATTATCAGCGTCCTTTTTCGTTTGCAGAATCCCACGCATAACTAATCCTGCCTGCCTCCGGCAGGGAGATGGGTGAGCCAGTATTTTGCCATACTTTTGCGTAAATGCAAGGAGGTTCCTTCTCTTTCGTAAATGCCATGGGTGCGCATGGGGTAGCTGAGTTGGCTGAATAGCTTTCCATGTTTGACCAGTTCATTTACTAATAGTTCGCAGTTTTGATAATGCACATTGTCGTCTCCCGTTCCATGGATAAGCAGTAGGTTTCCTTTCAGGTCGGAAGCGTATGTTATCGGCGAGCCTTTACGATAGCCTTCCGGATTATTCTGGGGCGTATTCATATAGCGTTCCTGGTAGATCGTGTCATACAAACGTTGGTCGGCCACAAAAGCAATGGCTATGCCGGTGTGGAATACGTCCGGGTAGCGAAACAGGCAATTCAGGGTTTGGCTTCCTCCGCCGCTCCAGCCGTTTACGCCTATGCGCATTGGATCAATGAAGGGATACCTTCGTATCATGTCTTGTATACTCCGGCATTGGTCTTCTGCCGAGAAGGTGCCTACTTCGCCATAGATACACTTACGCCATTCGCGTCCGCGAGGCGTATTTGCTCCGCGATTTTCAATGCTTACAATCATATATCCCTGGTTTGCCATGTATTGCAGCCAAAGGTCGCCTCCACCCCATACGTCCTGAACGGTAGAGCCGGCCGGTTCGCCATATACTTCTATGATAACCGGGTATTTTTTAGTAGCATCAAAATCGATGGGTTTAATCATCCAGGCATCCAGCTCAAGGCTACCGGACGTAACTTTTATAAACTCTTTTGGATTTACGTGCAAGGCGGTATATTGTTCTTTTGCCCGGCTGTTATCTTCTATCAATCGAACGGATTTATGCTCCGGAAAAGAAACCATGTTGATGACCGGTGGCGTTTGTGCATTGCTGTAGGTATGAACCGCCCATTTTCCCGAAGGAGACATCGCATACCGGTGTTGGCCTGCCTGATGGGCGGGGCTCAACCGCTTGATGTCTCCTTTTCCGAATAATCCGGCGCTGTATAAATAACGTTGTGTGAAGTTATCCGGCGAGGCAATGAAGTAGACAACACCTTCTTTTATATCCATACCTACGAATGATATATAATCGAACTCTCCTTTGGTAATGGGGATCATCTCTTTACCGTCGCGGCTGATACGGTAAAGGTGGCGCCAACCGCTACGTTCGCTTTCCCAGGTAAAATAACGGTTGTCTTTCAGCCACTGAATATGGTCGTTGGTTTCTAACCAGGCAGCGTCTGTATCCGTAAAGATATTTACCGGCTGCGGATTCCCTATTTCGGCAACCCATATCTTATTAGTATTCTGCTCTCTGTTTAGCTGCTGGATAAACAGGTCATTGCTTTCGGGAATAAATTCCATCCGGGGGATGTAATTGTTTCGGGGATCTCCGGGAATAGCTATCCAGGTGGTTGCGCCTCCCTGCGAAGGGATGTATCCTACTTTTACCGCCGAGTTGGCCGTTCCCGCTTTAGGATATGGAAAATGGAGGATGGTAGGATAAATAGAATCTACATTATTTATAATATCGAATACGCCTGTACCTTCCGTGTCGCTTTGCCAGTAAGCAATAAACTCTCCCGAAGGGCTCCAGAGAAAGCCATCACGACAGAAGAACTCTTCTTCATAAACCCAGTCGAACGTACCATTGATGATCGTTTCATTGCCGTCGAACGTTAGTTGGCTTATTTTCCCGCTTGCCACCTCTTCTACATATATATTATTGCCGGAAACATACGCCACTTTGTTGCCGTCGGGAGAGAATTTGGCAAACATCAGGGATGATTCGGGCAATGTTTTTCCTAATTGGCGGAGTGTTCCGTCGCTTATTGTCAGCGCCCAATAATCCCCTCTCGTATCATAGCGCCAGACTTGTTTCGTATTATTATAGATCAGGATCCGGCTATTATCTTTGCTCCACGAAATACTACGTATATCAACAGGCTTTCCTGTTTCACTATTTATAAAGGAAGAAGCCGGAATGATCACTTCCTTCCTGTTGTCTTTGGCCCGGTAAGCAACTACATCCATTCCGCCGGTTTGTTCATTCCTCTCCAGGCGTGTATATCGTTCGCCGTCTTTCAGCCAGTTCATGGCTCCCATACCTTTGGTTTCAATTAACCGGCCCGAATACATATTTTCAAGCGTCAACTCTTCCTGCGCCATACAGATATGATAGCACGACAGCAGCGAAACAATAGCAAGATAAAAAGTTTTCTTAATCATAAAGCAGATTTTACTAATTCATTTACTACAAAGAACGTAAAGTTTATGCAGAAAAACAAGATAAATGCTACTTTAACATCTTTATTAGCCTGTCTGTAGGCTCTTTGAAAAAGGTCAGGTCCTTTCTGAAAAAAGGTCGGGTCCTTTCTGAGAAAAGGTACGGACGTCTTTGAGAAAAGGTACGGACCTCTTTGAGAAAAGGTACGGACCTCTTGAAAAAGGCTTATCAGATTAATTTCAAAGGGTGTATCCGAATCTCCGAAGAATGTGTTAAAGTAGAATAATGTAGGATTTGTGACTTCAACAACCGCTGTATACGCACAAAAGAAAAAAGGTGCGACTGATTGGCTTTCAGTTGCACCTTTCGATTTGTTGTGACCGCGACAGGATTCAAACCTGTAACCGGCTGATCCGTAGTCAGCTACTCTATTCAATTGAGCTACGCGGCCAATAAGTGTTTGCGTGGGCAAAGGTAGTACTTTCTTTGAAAGATGCAAACCTTTTTGCGGTTTTTAATTATTAGTCCAGCATTTTTGGGTTAAATATCAAATAACCGATATTCAGGCCGAAGTTGAAGTTTTTCTTTGGATAGCTATAGCCATTGGCATAAATGCTGATAGTAGCAAAAGGCAACTGAACTACGAATGCCGTCTCGCCCATGTATTTAAGGGAGCTCATAAATTTGCCGTAATAGGGTATATCTACATATTTATTGGCTTCGGTCCGGGTTTCTTTTTTTATCTCAGAGAAGGGGACAAAGCAGAATAGGCCTGCACGTATATGAACCATTTTGCTCAGTTTTACGATAGGCGATACGCCTGCCGCGACATACTGATTGGCCCGGAAGGCTTCGTTGAAGACAATCTCGCTGTGGGGCGTAGGCGTAAAAGCCGGCGCCTGTAGTATGGAGGCCGTGTAATTGTTCATAAGGTTTTTAGTTGAAACCACCAGTTCGCCCAGGAATCCCATGTTGAACGCCGGGCTCATCACATGATAATGCTGCCAATGTACTTTCGCCTGCAACCAGTTGTGTATTGTCTTATCGAATAGCGGGTAGGCGATTGAGGCGGGTTTATAGTTTTCGGATGCGCGAACGTACATCGCCCGCACGTATTGTTTTCTTCCGCTTGTAGGGTATTGTTTGAAGTCTAACGAATTATGTTCTATTTTCAATGAGCCGGCGAAGGTATTATACCAGCTATGGTCGAAGGAGGCATTCGGAAAGGGGATGCTGGATGTCTGGAAATAATAATCGTTCAACTGGCCGTATGAAAAGCGTATCTCCGATTTGGCTTTATTCAGGAATGGGAAACCGAAAGCCAAGCTTGTATAAAGCTCTTTCTGCTTAATGATGGAGGGGACAATATCTTCATAAAACAGCGATTGGTTCTCGGAATACTTTTTATTGGAAAATACCTCCTCTACATTAATATAAGCAGGTATGCGGGTTTGCAGATAGAAGCGGCTGTTTAGCAATATGCCGTCGAATGAATTTCCCATCTGGAAGTTCGCATTTAAGTCTGTTGAGAAACTGGATATATTCTGGTATCCCAATCCTAAGAAAAGCTGGTTGGCCTGGTGAGATGATATATTTCCGCCGAAGCCTACCAATATCTCATCTTTTACTTTTACATCCAGGTAGAGGTCGAACTTCTTTTCTTTCCGGTTGTATACGGCATGCGGGACGATCTCTTTTATTTTAGAATAAGTAAGCATCTTAAAGTAGGCGCGCCTAAATTCTTCCATTGTAAATTCTCCGTAAATATCACGGTGTAGCTGGGCTTCGATGTAGGCTTTTTGCGCTTCGTTTACGCCGGTGATGTGTATATTACGAAAAATCAGCGGGGGGAGGCTTTCCTTATAGGCTTTTCTCCGCCTGGCTATTTCCTGGGGCGTTACTTCGCGCGATACCCTGTTTTTGATAGAGTCCATTAATTCCAGGGTTCGTTTATAGCCGGTTTCCATTAGTTCTTTCGCCCGTGGGAA
>JAISCM010000237.1 GCA_031265595.1 Tannerellaceae bacterium | reverse complement strand
GGGCACATGGCGAGGCGGCCGGTTTATAATCTGCGGCATTACCTGTTGCAGTCGGGCGTGGCTGTTGCCGACAGGCCCGTCCCGCCCCTGAGCCTCAAGCTAAGCGCTGCCGAACTGGCGGAGGGGCAGCGCGTGCTCGACTACTTTGTATGCCCCGCCAGGGAGACCATCTGCATCTATACCTACGCTACGGGCATCAAATGCTATTCGCGCGAATGGTGGGCGGCGATGTATAGCCAGTTGAAAGAAGCCTTTGGCGAGACGTACAATATCCTGGAGGTATTGCCGATAGAGAATGTATCGCAGATAAACTTTGAGGCCACGGCCTATTACAGTGACGACATAAGGGAGATAGCTGCCGTGATGGCCCATGCGGCGCTGTTCGTGGGGGCCGATAGCGGGATGATGCACCTGGCGGCGGCTTCGGGAACGCCTACGGTGGGCCTCTTTTCCGTGACCGACCCTGCGGTGTACCGCCCCTATAGCGGTTGCAACCTGGCTATCGACACCAATACCACCGGCGCCGGCGGAATTATTGCCGCATTACGTACTATTTTAAACTATAATCGCTACCTTGCGCCCTGTAATAATTAATCCATTGCTCCGCTGATGAAAGATTTCTTCCGTATACTGCGAAGGTTTATCCCGCCCTATAAGAAGTATTTGATATGGAATGTAGTGTTCAACATACTTTCGGCCGTTCTGAACCTCTTCTCGTTCGTACTGATCATCCCGATACTGAACATCCTTTTTAAGATAGGCAACCAGGTGTACGCCTTCGCCCCCTGGCACGTGCAGCCGGCCAGTTGGGAGTGGTGGAAATCACTGCCCGAGCTGGTGAAAGACAACTTCTTCTGGTACGTGGCCGACCTGGTAGAGCAGCACGGCGCCTCCTTTACCCTGGTGATACTGGGCCTCTTCCTCGTAAGCATGACCTTTCTAAAGGTAGGGGCGATGTACCTCTCCTTCTTTACCATGATACCCATCCGCACGGGCGTAGTGAGAGACATCCGAAACCAGATCGTGCAAAAGATCACCCAGCTACCCCTCGGCTTCTTCTCCGAAGAACGCAAGGGCGACATCATAGCCCGCGTATCGGGCGACGTAAACGAGATAGAAACCTCCATCATGAGCTCCCTCGATATGCTCTTTAAGAACCCCATCCTGATCGGTATCTACCTGGTGGGGATGCTCATTATCAGTTGGCAGCTCACGCTCTTTGTCTTTATACTCCTCCCCCTGGCCGGCTACATCATGGGGAAGGTAGGGAAAACGCTCAAGCGCAAATCACTCCTCGGCCAGGAACAATGGGGCTACCTGATGAGCCAGGTAGAAGAAACCCTGAGCGGCCTGCGCATCATCAAAGCCTTCAATGCAGAGAAGAAAATAAGGACGCGCTTCCGCGAAAGCAACGAAACCTTCCGCAAGACCACCAACAAGATATACATGCGCCAGCAACTGGCCCACCCGATGAGCGAGTTCCTCGGCACCCTCACCATCGCCATCGTACTCTGGTACGGCGGAAGCCTCATCCTGAGCGCCAACAGCACGATAGACGCCTCCACCTTTATCTATTACTTAGTGATCTTCTACAGCCTCATCAATCCGGCCAAAGACCTCAGCAAAGCCTCCTACGCCATACAGAAAGGCCTCGCCTCCATGGAACGGATAGACAAGATACTCTTGGCCGAAACCAACATCAAAGACCCGCTTCACCCCCGGAAGATAGCCCTCGAAAAGCAAATAGCCTACCGCAACGTATGGTTTAAGTACAACAACGACTGGGTGCTGAAAGGCATCAACCTCGTCATCCCCAAAGGGCAAACCATCGCCCTGGTAGGCCAGTCCGGCTCCGGCAAAAGCACACTGGTAGACCTCCTCCCCCGCTTCTACGACGTAACCGAAGGAAGCATCACCATAGACGATACCGACATACGCCACGCCACCCTCTACGACCTCCGCGCATTAATGGGCAACGTAAACCAGGAAGCCATCCTCTTCAACGACACCTTCTTCAACAACATAACCTTCGGCGTAGACAATGCCACCCAGGCAGAAGTAGAAGAAGCCGCCCGCATCGCTAACGCGCACGACTTCATCATGGCCTCCGAAGAAGGCTACAACACCAATATCGGCGACCGCGGCGGCAAGCTCTCCGGCGGACAACGGCAGCGCATCAGCATCGCCCGCGCCATCCTCAAGAACCCGCCCATCCTGATACTCGACGAAGCTACCTCGGCCCTCGACACCGAATCGGAACGCCTCGTACAGCAGGCCCTTGAGAACCTGATGCGCAACCGCACCACCATCGTCATCGCCCACCGCCTCTCCACCATCCGCAATGCCGGCGAGATATGCGTCATGCACGAAGGCGAAATAGTAGAACGCGGAAAGCACGAAGAGCTCTTCCTCCTGAACGGCTACTACAAGAAGCTATGCGACATGCAAAGCTTCTGACCCCCTCCCCTTTGGCTACTGAAAGAATTATATAACTATAAACACCCATCATTATGAAGACCAATTATCTGTTAGTAACCCTGCTGCTGCTGGCGGCAAGCTGCGCCCTGCCCGAACAAAGGCAGCGCCATCCATTAACCTGCTTCTCCACCGCCCCCGCCGCTATCTGGGAAGAAACCTTCCCCCTGGGCAACGGTCGCCTCGGCATGATGCCCGACGGAGGCATAGAGAAAGAATCCATCGTGCTCAACGAAATATCGATGTGGTCGGGCAGCAGGCAAGATACCGACAACCCCTACGCCCAGTACGCCCTCCCCACCATAAGGCGCCGCCTCTTCCAGGGGCGCAACGACGAAGCCCAGGAGTTTATGTACCAAACCTTCATCTGCAAAGGAGCAGGCAGCGGCAACGGACAGGGAGCCAACGTGCCCTACGGCTCGTACCAGCTACTCGGCCACCTTACGATAGACTATACCTACCCCGACGCCTCCGCCCCCGTATCTGCCTATCGCCGTGAGCTAAGCCTCAACGATGCCACGGCTACCGTTACGTTCAGGAAAGGAGACACCGGTTACAAGCGCGAGATGTTTACCTCCTTTGCCGGCGACCTGGGCGTGATCCGCCTGACAGCCGACGCCGGCGCATCCATCCACTTCCGCGTAGGCATCAACCGCCCCGAACGCTACCAGGTAACCGCCAGCGGCAACGACCTGATCATGCAAGGACAATTAAGCAACGGAACCGGCGGCGACGGCGTAGCCTACCTCGCCCGCACCCGCATCATACTACCCAAAGGAGGAACGATAGAGAAAGGCGACACCACCCTCTCCGTAGCCGATGCCCCGGAAGCGCTGCTATTAGTAAGCATGGCAACCGATTACTTCGGCCAGGACACAGAGCCCGCCGTACTATCAAAACTAACCGCCGCCGAACAAAAAGATTACGCCACATTAAAGCAGGAACACCTGGCCGGATACCAACAGCTATTCAACCGCGTAAACCTGGACTTAGGCTGGTCTGACAAAGCCGCCCTACCCACCAACGAACGCCTGGAAGCCTTCCGGAAAGACCCGGACGACCCAGCCCTGATAGCGCTGTACTTTCAATACGGACGCTACCTGCTGATATCCTCCACCCGCCCCGGACTATTGCCCCCCAACCTGCAAGGCCTGTGGGCCAATACGCTTCAAACCCCCTGGAATGGCGACTACCACCTGAACATCAATCTGCAAATGAACCTCTGGCCAGCCGAAATAACCAACCTGTCTGAACTGCACCTCCCCCTGATAGAATGGACCAAACAGCAGGTACCCAGCGGCGAACGAACAGCCAAAGTGTTCTACAACGCCCGAGGCTGGGTAACGCATATCCTGGGAAACGTATGGGAATTTACAGCCCCCGGCGAACACCCATCATGGGGAGCCACCAATACCTCGGCCGCCTGGCTGTGCGCCCACCTATACCAACATTACCTCTATACATTAGATAAAAGCTACCTTGAGGAAGTCTACCCCGTAATGAAAGGAGCTGCCCTCTTCTTTGTAGACATGCTGGTAGAAGACCCGCGAAGCAACTACTTAGTAACCGCCCCCACTACCTCGCCCGAAAACGCCTTTAAGCTGCATGATAAAAACGTAAGCATCTGCGCCGGCTCTACGATGGACAACCAGATCGTACGCGAGCTGTTTACCAACACGATAGAAGCCGCGGCGATCCTGGGCGTAGATACCGGACTGGCCGCCGAACTGGCAGCCAAACGAAGCCGCCTGATGCCAACAACCATAGCCCCCGACGGCCGTATCATGGAATGGCTGGAGCCTTTTGAAGAAGCAGAGCCACACCATCGCCACGTATCGCACCTGTATGGACTGCATCCGGGAGATGAAATATCTATAGGCAAAACGCCCGCCCTAGCAGAAGCCGCCCGCAAATCCTTAGAAGCGCGCGGCGACCTGAGCACCGGCTGGTCGATGGCGTGGAAGATCAACTTCTGGGCGCGCCTGCACGATGGCGACCATGCTGTTAAGCTGCTGGGCGACTTATTGACCCCCGTGATCAGTACAACCGTAAATATGCGGGGTGGGGGAGGAAGTTATCCCAATCTGTTCTGCGCCCATCCCCCGTTTCAGATTGATGGCAACTTTGGCGCTACGGCGGGTATTGCAGAGATGCTTTTGCAAAGCCAGACGGGAGTTATTGAATTGCTTCCCGCCCTGCCGTCTGCCTGGAAAGACGGAAGCTTTGAAGGGCTGCGGGTACGTGGCGGCGGCATCGTTTCGGCCCGTTGGGAGAACGCCCAGGTAACCGAAGCATCGCTCAAAGCTCCCAATGCCGGAACCTTTCATATCAAATTGCCGGAAAATTCGTTGAACCTGGAAATAAAGCTGAACCAAAAGCGCCTGTCGCTACCGGTATCAAACGGCATACTATCTGTGGATATGAAGGAGGGAGACGAACTGAGGCTTCTGCTATAAAAAAGGAAAGGTTGTCATCACGACAACCAATCTTCATTGCTAACCTTAAATCTAATACCATGAAAAACACAGTGCAAATATAAGGCTTTTATGTTATGCAACATAATTATACGGCATAAAATCGCTTTCTATTAACAATATTTAGCGAAAGAAGGAGTATAATTAGTTAGTTGCCCTGCCTGAAGTAATTTTCTACCTGTTCAAACGTGGTATCTTTCAGGATCACTCTTTTGTCTTTATCCAACAGGTATAAAGCGGGGATTGCCTTCAGATCATAGATTTCTTCGTTTTGCACCTTAGCGCCTTTATCGTAAGCGTTGATCCATTCGGCGGGGACTTGCGCCAGGTACATCTTCCATTCAGCCAGGTCTTCGTCCGGATAAACGGCTACGATCGTCAGTCTTTTTTCCTGCATCAGGTAATTGATGCTCAAAGAAGACGCCAGTTGCCCCATGATCTCCTTGCAGGTATGGCATCCCGGATTATAAAAGAAGAGAAGCGTATAATCCGAGCGGATGGCATAAAGCGTCTCGTTTTTGCCATTAGCCAGCGTATAGGTGAAATCGGCAGCCTGCTCTCCCACCCGGTTTTTCCGCGCCAGTTCCAGCAGACGCGCCGGACGCACCTTTTCGCTTACCGCCGGAGAGGCAAGCATGGCCTCAAGTACGGGAATATATAACTCGTCGTTGCGCATGGGCGAATTGGGATCGTACAAATACTTCTCATACAGACCGGTAAAATACGCAAACATGGCCGGCTCTGCTTCCGCTTTCTTCAGCATATCTTGTATAGCAGCAGATGATACAGCGTCTGAAACAAGAAAAAGCACATCTATATAATCCACAAAAGCCTGTTCAGTTACCTGCGGCAGATGTATATACGTCGTATCGGCAAAATCGAAATTATCCCAATAATGTATGGAAAGATAGTTGGCCCTGTCTGTAGGGTCTACGAGCATACTGGGGATACTTACCATCTGAAAGGCGGGCTTTTCAGTAGCAGTCGTTTTACGTTGCTGCCCGTTACAGGTAGAGAATAGTAACAAAAACAGGAAAAGGAAGTTGTATTTCATGCCATTATATATTGTTCAGTATGGCAAATATACATATTTTATATAGATTATAATAAAGCGGCGACCGGATCTTCCTGTTTTTTTTGCCTGTATACGGTCTATTCATGCCGGTATGCTGTAGATTTATAGTTTTGTATAAGATGATTTAGTATATTCGTCGCATCCGTTTATGCCTTTCACAACTGTGAAACTCTCCTTTCACGGCTGTGAAACTTCCCTTTCACAACTGTGAAACCTTCCTTTCACGGCTGTGAAACGCATAAATGGATACGACGAATGCATTAAATTATCCTATACAAACCCGTAAAACATTGTGTTAATGCTACAAAGTCTTTTGCTGAAAAGGAATAGATCTGTTAAAGTAGTAGCCGGTTTTTGCTTGTGAGCATTATCTATACAAAGGAGAGTAACAATCCAATGTAAATCCTGTCATAAACTTACTACACTTGCAAATGATTGTAGTATCTTTGTGCCAAATTAAAGAATATGGAGAATTTGACGGACCTGTTCAAAGCCAACTTTGGTTTTTTGAAATCGAATGATATTGCCGGTAGAACGCAATGGCGGGAATTGAGAAAGATGTTGGATGACCATTCGGTATTGAAACTCAAACGCGGATTGTATCAACTGAACAATTACTTTGAATATAATATTGTGTTTACCGAAGTAGCGAATATAATTCCGTGCGGGGTGTTTTGTATGTTTTCGGCATTGTTCTACTACAATCTGACAACTACGATTCCGCACCAAAGCCATATAGCGGTTGTCCGCGGACGAAAAATAAAATTACCCGCCTATCCGCCGATAAAATTATATCATTCATCGGAAGAGGTATATCATCTTGGAGTTACGACAATAGCGATTGATAATTTGCAAGTAAGGATCTATGATTTAGAAAAATCAGTTTGCGATGCCGTAAAGTTTCGCAATAAAATAGGAATTGACGTTGCCATTGAAGTCCTGAAAAACTATGTAAAACGAAATGACAAGGATTTGAACAAATTGAGCCGCTATGCCCAACAATTAAAAATAGAGAAAGTAATGCAAAACATGCTAATGCCAATGCTATGAAAAAAGGAAATGTAAAATCGATCAGAGCCGTACTAAAAAACATTTCCGATAAAGAAAGGATTGATTTTCAACTTATCGTCATTCGTTATCTTCATGAACGGTTTCTATACAGGGTTTCTGTTTCAGCGTATGCTAAGCATTTCTTCCTGAAAGGAGGAATTTTGTTATTTGCTATTAAAGGGTTGCATATTCGTCCGACTGTTGATATTGATATGCTGGCAATACAACTCAGCAATGACAAAGAACAACTTCATCGGATTTTTCAAACGATTTGCAGTATCGAATACGATGACGATTGCGTGATATTCAACATTGACAGCATAAAAACAGAGGATATTGCAGCCGACGCCAAATACAGCGGGGTAAGGATTTTAATAGACGCCGGACTGGATACGATAAGACAGCAATTACAGATTGATATAGGTTTCAGCGATGTAATCACTCCCGCGCCGGTCAATCTTGTCTATCCTACTTTATTGAGTGAACTGGCACAGCCATTTCAAATCGGCGCTTACTCCATCGAAACCGTTGTAGCTGAGAAATTCCATGCCATGATAGCGCTTGGCGTTTTCAACAGCCGGATGAAAGATTTTTACGATGTGTAT
>JAISCM010000214.1 GCA_031265595.1 Tannerellaceae bacterium | reverse complement strand
AAGGTTGTAAACAACTATGCTGAAAACGTAGTATACTTCCGTATCAATAGTTCAAGAATTGACAAGAACCAACAAATCAATATCTTTAATACGGCTGAATTTGTAAAAGAAAACAGCATCCCGGTTAAGGTTATAGGTTATGCAGACAAAAACACGGGTTCTTCTACGTACAATCTGGGACTTTCTGAAAAACGTGCGAAAGCTGTTGCGAAAGAACTTATTGAAAAATACGGTATCAATTCAAACCAGATCTCTATTGAGTGGAAAGGTTCAGACGAACAGCCCTATAAAGAAAACAATTGGAACCGCGTAGTAATTATGACTGCCGAAAGCAAATAAGAAATTACACGGATAATAATGTAAAAGACTGCAATTCTATTGCAGTCTTTTTTTTACTTATAAAATATTGTTTACTTTTGTGAGATTTTATCCTGTTATATGGAATTGAATTACAAAAAGCGCGGAAATCTGATCCAATGGTTAATAGGAGTAGGAGATTTGATCGTATTAAATCTTTTATTCTTTGTGATTTATTATTGGTTGGGCGACTATTATGCATACGCGATAACCGGGTCGTTGAGGGAGGTCGTTCTGCTCCTGAACTTTTGTTACTTTTTTGCCCTTTATTTTGTTCCTATCCAGTTACACCTTTCGGTAGTCTTTATTGATAAGGTTGTGCAGCGTTCGATTCTTCTGGTAACGCTTTTTATCTTTTTATTTGCTACCTGCCTTATATTTCTTAATGTAGGGGATACGTTGGCTACCTTCCTGATTGTTTATTATGCCGTTTTGGTGGTCGTTTTTTCATTGTGGAGGGTCTTTGTACGGGTTGTTTTAAAGATATATCGCCGGAAAGGGTACAACTTCAAGCGTATCATCATAATCGGAGCCGGTAAAAACGGAATGGAGCTATACCGCTTAATGACGGAAGAACTGGCGTATGGCTTCATCGTAATGGGATTTTTCGACGATAATACCCAACTGAAGGACGTACTTCCTCATTTCTTAGGTAAAACAGATGAAGTAAGCAAGTATGTACTGGCAAATGATATCGACGAGATTTATTGTACATTGCCGGGAACGCGGGATGAGAAGATACTGAAGCTTTTGAATTTCTCGGAGAAGAATATGATACGCTTTTATATTGTTCCCGAATTTTACCGGAATGTAAAGAAAACGCTCGTAATGGAGGTAATGGAATCCATTCCATTATTATCTGTACGGAAAGAGCCCCTTCAATCTGCCTTTAACCGTGCGATTAAAAGAAGCTTTGATATAGTGTTTTCTTTTTTTATATTGATAGCGGTCTATCCCATATTATATATTGTATTGGGAGCATTGATCAAGATAACGTCGCCCGGCCCGGTTCTGTTCAAACAAAAGCGGACAGGCTTGTACGGACGGGATTTTGAATGTTATAAGTTCCGGACAATGAAAGTGAACTCAGACGCCGACACCTTACAAGCCGCCAAAGACGACCCGCGTAAAACCCGGTTAGGCGACTTTCTACGTAAAACAAACCTGGACGAATTTCCCCAATTTATAAATGTATTGAAAGGAGACATGTCTGTAGTAGGCCCCCGCCCGCACATGCTTAAACATACCGAACAATATTCGGCCCTTATCGATAAATATATGATCCGCCACTTAGTTAAACCGGGAGTAACCGGCTGGGCGCAGGTAACCGGCTACAGGGGAGAAACAAAAACACTTGAGCAAATGGAAGGCCGGGTGAAACGGGATGTATGGTATATCGAGAACTGGTCTTTTGTTCTCGACCTGAAAATAATAGTTGTTACCATACTGAATATGTTCAAAGGCGAAAGAAATGCTTATTAAAACGTACGAGCTGCACACTTTTAGCGCATTTGTGTAATCCGTATCCTTTTTTATCGTACCTTTGCCCCCGCATGGGAAGGATAGTAGCCATAGATTATGGGCGTAAACGTTCCGGTTTGGCGGTTACGGATACGTTGCAATTGATTGCTAACGGTCTGACTACAGTTCCGAGCGGCGAACTTATGAGTTATCTTAGCAATTACATATCACGCGAACCGGTAGACCTGTTTGTGGTAGGGCTTCCGAAGCAGATGAATAACGAAGCATCTGAAAACATGAAATATGTAGAAGCATTTGTTACCTGTCTGAAACGAACAATACCGGATATACCTGTACAGTATTACGATGAACGCTTTACTTCCGTATTGGCTCAAAGAGCATTGATAGAAGGAGGAGCAAAGAAAAAAACAAGGAGGCAAAAAGCATTAATTGATGAGATTAGCGCCGTGATCATTTTGCAATCCTATTTAGAAAGCAGAAGAACATACTAATAAAATTTTTATGGTTTTATCAATATACCTATATGGGCAGCAGGTTTTAAGGAAAGAAGCCGAAGAAGTGCCGGAAGATTACCCCCAATTAAAAGAGTTAGTAGCCAATATGTTTGAAACCATGTATCATGCCGATGGCGTGGGACTGGCCGCGCCACAGGTGGGGCTGTCTCTCCGCATGTTTGTTGTAGATGGTGATGTGATGGCTGATGACTTCCCTGAATGTAAAGGATTTAAACGGGCGATGATCAATCCCTTGATCATAGAGCGGAGCGAAGAAGAGATCTCGCTGGAAGAAGGTTGTTTAAGCCTGCCCGGTATACATGAAAAAGTATTCCGCCCGGCAAAGATACGTATCAGCTATAAAGACGAAAACCTGGCGGAGCATGAAGAAGAAATAGAAGGTTTCGCCGCGCGTATCGTACAGCATGAGTATGAACACCTGGAAGGCCATGTATTCATAGACAATATCTCTGCCATACGCAAGCAAATGAATAAGGGCAAACTAACTAATATTATAAAAGGAACAACGAATTGCTCTTACAGAACGAAGGCTGTAGGAAAGTGAAACATTATAGATCAATCATTATGACAGATTTAGAAAAAAACATCCAAGCCTTGCGCGCAAGGAAAGCTGTTGCTGAGAAGGGCGGGGGAGAAGCCGCCATCGAGAAACAGGAAGCAATGGGTAAACTGACGGCGCGTAAGCGTATCTTATCCTTATTAGACCCGGATTCGTTTCACGAATACGATATGTTTGTAAAGCATGACGGACATGATTTCGGGATGGATAAAAAAGACTTTCCCGGCGACGGGGTAGTGACCGGTACCGGTACCATTTTTGGAGCGCCTGTTTGTATCTATGCACAAGACTTCACGGTAGCCGGCGGTTCATTAGGCTTGCAGCACGCCCGCAAGATCACAAAGATCATGGATCATGCGCTGAAGATGAAATGCCCCATTATCGGTATTAATGATTCGGGAGGAGCCCGTATACAGGAAGGCGTTCAGGCCCTGGCCGGCTATGGAGAAATATTCTACCGGAATACGATTGCTTCGGGCGTTATTCCTCAAATCTCGCTTATCTTAGGCCCTTGTGCCGGCGGCGCGGTGTACTCTCCGGCATTGACCGACTTTGTGTTTGTTGTAGAAAACATCTCTAAAATGTTTATCACCGGGCCCAATGTTATTAAGACGGTATTGGGCGAAGATATATCTATGGAAGATCTGGGAGGCGCCCGTGTTCATGCAGAAATAACGGGTAATGCCCATTTCTATGCCATAAGCGAACAGGAATGTTTCGAGCAGATCAAGCGCCTGGTTAGCTTTATTCCCTGGAATAATACAACAAAAGCCAAATCAATAGCGCCTCAAGACCCTACCTCCCCACTGAATATCGGAACGATTATCCCTGCCGATCCCAAGCTGCCTTATGACGTACGCGACATTATCCAATGCCTGGTAGACGAGTCCGACTTCCTTGAAGTACAGGAGCTATGGGCGGCTAACATTGTAATAGGCTTCGGACGTATGGATGGCGAGACCGTTGGCTTTGTGGCTAATCAGCCGATGGTATTAGCCGGCGTGCTGGATTGCGACAGTTCGGATAAGGCCGCCCGCTTCATCCGTTTCTGCGATTCGTTTAATATCCCGATTATAACCTTGGAAGATATGCCGGGCTACCTGCCGGGCGTAGACCAGGAACATGCCGGCGTGATCCGTCACGGCGCCAAGGTATTATATGCCTATTCGGAAGCTACCGTGCCTAAGATCACGGTGATCCTGAGAAAAGCCTACGGAGGAGGTTATATCGCAATGAACTCACGCCACTTAGGCGCCGACTTTACATTTGCCTGGCCTACAGCCGAAATAGCCGTGATGGGGCCTGAAGGCGCTGCAAATATTATCTTCCGTAAAGAAATAATGGAAGCAGACGATCAGGATGTTGTGCGCCAGCAAAAAGTAAAGGAATATATCGAGAAATTTGCCAATCCGTATGTGGCGGCATCTAAAGGATTTATTGATTCCGTGATCGAGCCAAAGGAAACGCGCTCCTTATTATTGCATGCCTTGAAACTTTCTGTATTGAAAGAAGAATACAGGCCGGCAAAGAAACATGGGCTTCCCCCCTTCTAACGAATTGAAAAAACAACGTATGGAAAATCAACTTGTAGAGTTTGTAGTTACCGCCCGTAAGTATAAAACGTTACTTACTACTAAATATAAGAATCGCCCGTTATGGCATAAACATGAATTGGGAGAAGTTTATTCAACGCTTCCGGGTACGGTTATCCGGATCATGGTAAAAGAAGGGCAGGAGGTTAAAGAAGGTGAATTATTATTAATTCTTGAGGCAATGAAAATGATGAACCGTATCGCCGCTCCCCTGTCGGGAACAGTAAAAGATGTCCTTGTAAAAGAGGGAGATAAGTTAAGTAAATCTCATTTGATGATAAAAATAGATCCGAAATAAGATAAATTACTTATTTTTGTCTTTCAACATTTAATGATAAATGAAAAAGACAATATTTTTTATAATCTTATCTATCTGTTCGTCAACGTTGTTTGCACAGATTAATACAGACAGAGTACTAACTATAGGACGTAATGCTCTTTATTTTGAGGATTACGTCCTGTCGATCCAATATTTTAATCAGGTCATCAGGGCGAAGCCGTGGATGGCGGAGCCTTACTTCTATCGCGCCGTAGCCAAAATAAACCTGGATGATTTTAAGGGAGCCGAGGAAGACTGTACGTTGTGTCTGGAGCGGAACCCCTTTTTGGTGCAGGCTTACTTTGCCCGTGGGATCGCCCGCCAGAGCCAGGATGATTATAACGGAGCAATTGAAGACTACGACAAAGGGCTTGGCTTCAGGCCGGAAGACCGTCAGATGCTTGTTAATAAAGCCGTGGCTTATATCCAGAAAAAAGATTACGACGGCGCCGAAACAGTGTTTGACGGCTTAATGAAAGCCCACTCCAGGTATGCCATGAATTACCTTACCCGTGGCGCCATGTACCTTGAAAAAGGAGATACGATACAGGCGCTACAGGATTATAATGTAGCGATAAACATGGATCCCTATTATGCACCGGCTTATGGCAACCGGGCGATCGTTCATTATCAGATGCACGATCTGGATGGCGCCTTAGCGGATCTGAATGAAGCGATCCGCCTGAATACACGCGAAAGCGGCTTTTATATCAATCGCGGGCTGGTGCGTTATCAATTGAATGATCTGCGGGGGGCGATGGCCGATTACGACCAGGTGATCAGTTGGGATAGCCGGAACCTGATAGCCCGCTTCAACCGGGGGCTCTTACGTTTCCAGGTAGGCGATAACAACCGGGCGATAGAAGACTTTGATGTCGTTATTGAAGAAGAGCCCGACAATTATATGGCCTATTATAACAGGGCTTTGCTTCGATATGAAACCGGTGATTACGGTGGTTCGGTACAAGACTTCAGCGTAGTTATCGAACAATACCCCAACTTCGTGCCGGGTTATTATGCGCGTTCCGAAGCCAAACGTAAAATGCGGGATAATGCAGGGGCCGACCGCGACTATTGGACGGCCTTTGAAATAGAAGAAAAACTGAATAAAGGGCAGCAAACCGGAACATCGGGTGGCGACGCCCCTTCCGCTACAGCCGATGCAACAAACCCGGATGAAAACACCCGCGAGCAGTCTGATAAGAGTATCAATAAGTTTAACCGCCTGGTGGTGTATGATAAAGATGAAGAACGAAAGAGTAAATACCAGAGCGATATCAGAGGCCGCGTGCAGGATAAGAACGTACGGGTAGACCTTGAACCTTTATTTGTTCTTACCTATTATGAAAAAGCCGACCAGGTGAAGAAGCTGCTCTATTACGACAAGATGGTGGAAGTCTTCAACACCCGGATGCTGCTCACCCGCAAATTACTTCTCACCAATCAGGAAGCGGCTTTAACCGAAGGCCAGATAGCGGCGCATTTTGCTTCAATCAATGATTATTCAGCCGAAATAGAAAAAGACCCTGCGAATGTAAATGCTTATTTCGGGCGGGCATTAGATTATATGTTAGTACAGGATTTTGCAGAAGCTATTAAAGATTACGACAAAGTATTAACGATAGACCCCGGCTTTGTGATGGCGTATTTCAACCGGGCGGTCGTACGCTATAAACAATTGGAATATACCTTATCCCAATCGTCGGGCAATGAAACAAGCGACCTTACTTCCATGAACTTCAATATCGGTAAACAGGCAACAACTGCAACGAATGATGCTTCTTCAACCCGCTTGAAAGACAATCAAAGGGCCCATGAGCACGAACTGATTGTGCGCGATTATGACATGGTGATTAAACTGAACCCGGAATTTATCTATGCGTATTTCAACAGGGGAAACCTCCGTTGTTCGCAACGTGATTTCCGGGCGGCAATCCAGGATTATACCGAAGCAATAATACGCGACCCTGATTTTGCCGAAGCTTATTTCAACCGCGGCCTGGCAAGGCTCTCACAAGGCGACGCCAACAGAGGAATCGCCGATTTAAGCAAAGCCGGCGAACTGGG
>JAISCM010000212.1 GCA_031265595.1 Tannerellaceae bacterium | reverse complement strand
CGTGATTATACCCCGATGTATAACTGGTATAAGCGGAAGATACGTTTTGACAAAGGCCTTGAAGGGAAGCAACTTTATCTTACCATTAAGAAGAGCCAGTATGTAACGATGGTGTATGTAAACGGTCTGCTGGCCGGCCGGTCTGTCGATTGTTATACGCCAATTGAGTTCAATATTACCGAAGCTGTCGATTTCAGCAGGGATAATGAAATACTGATCCTGGTAGGCGACCGCGCCTGGCTACCGCCCCAGACAGCCGGGAGCACAGACAAGGAAAAGATGCACTACCTGCCGGGTATATGGGATGATGTGTTTATTACTGCTACAGGGAAGATAAAGGTTGATAAAGTATTGTTCCTCCCTTCATTATCGAAAAAGAAAGTAACCGTAAAAACACGCCTGCTAAGCGCCTATCCCTCTCAGATGCTGTATGGAGACGAGATGTACGACCCTTGCTGGATAATATATACAGTGAAGGAAAAATCGAGTGGTAAGATAGTAGCTGCAAAGACTATCCAATGCGAAGCCAAAAGAGATAACCAAAGCTATTTTGAAACGGAGATAGACTTGGATAAGCCGGTTCCCTGGACGCCGGAAAGTCCTTTCCTGTACGAAGGCGATGTGAAGGTATATGAAGGAGACCGCCTGGCCGATGCTTACACAGTACGGTTCGGCATGCGGGACTTTTCAAGGAAAGGTAAATTCTTTACCCTGAATGATGATAAATACTACCTGCGGGGCTCGAATATTACCCTGCAACGCTTCTTTGAAGACCCGGATTGCCGGAACCTGGTATGGGATAAAGAATGGGTGAAGAAACTGATGATAGACCTGCCCAAGTCAATAGACTGGAATGCCATGCGGATATGCGTAGGCTTGGCGCCGGATTTCTGGTATGACCTTTGCGACGAATACGGTATTGTTTTGCAGAATGAATGGTTTTACTGGCAGAATCACGGCTGGGACGAACAGGTACGAAAAGAGTATACCGAATGGGTATGGAGCGATGGCAACCATCCGAGCATTGTTATCTGGGATGCCATCAATGAGAATTGGGACGGCTTTATAGGCAATACCCTTATCCCGGAATTGAAAAAACTGGATCCGACCCGTATATGGGATGCCGGATACATGACATCGGCTGATATGGGCAGTAACGACGAAATGGACGAACCCCATCCATACAGGGCGCTTACCCTGATGCATTCCAGCGAAGTGAACGAGTATTTCAGTAAAAACCCCTACAACCTGGGCAGCCTGAGTGAATGGAACTGGTTTAGCCATATACAGGATGCCGGCGTACCTCAATTAGTAAATGAATATGGCTGGATATGGCTGTGGAGAAACGGTAAACCGTCTAAGCTGACTGTCAACAACTATACGTACTATCTGGGAGAAAAAGCCTCTTCGCCAGAGGCATGCAGGGAATTACAGGCGTATTGGCTGCAACAGGAAACGGAATGGCTACGCTCTGAAAGAGGCATTGCCGGGGTATTGGCTTTTTGCCACCTGACCAACAATTACGGCTTTACAGGTGATTGGTTTATCAATGACATCAAGGATTTGGAAGTCTCGCCAGCCTTCAAATGGTTCAGGCATTGCTTTGCCCCCCAAGCCGTCTTTACCGACCTGGCCGACCAGCGGTATACCAAACATCTGCCACCGTATGAACCCGGAAGCGATCTGACCTTTAACCTGGTAGGAGTAAATGACCACAAAGCTCCGTCGGAAGGAAAACTGGTAGTAAAACTAATGAATGACAAGGGAACGGTAGTAGCCGCCTCAGAAGAAACCATCACCATCCCGGGATACGGCAAAAACATGTTCCCCCAGCTACTTCGCTTGCCAAAAGAGGAAGGAGGCTATCTGCTGATAGCAGCCTACTATCCTCCGGGACAGCCAACGCCAGTCATCAGCCGCCGGTATATTAACATTGGACGCTCGGATCACTACCGCTATTATGAAGTAAATCCGTAAACCTTTTTCTAAACACCCAATACGATAGAGGCGTCAATAGTAATGCTTCCTGATTGAATAATGTTCATCTTCGTACTCCTCTACGAGGTTGGATAGAAGGTCTAACTCTATTACATCTTTGTCATCAATAGAAGTTTCATTGTTTACAACGCTAAGCAGTTCTTCTATGCGCTCCATAATAACATTGTACTCCGTTTCGTTTTTAATCTTTGTCATACTCCTACACTTTAGTTTTGTCATACTCCTAAATCGAAAAACATCTGTTCAAATAATCAAGAGTGGATATTTGTTTGTTTCATTTGCATATTCAAGATTTATTCTATCATCTTCGAGATTTCAATTATAGAGTTACTTATTACATATCATCCAATGTGAAACATTTTGTTTCTATTTCATATTTGAACAAAACCTTTTTACGGATAGCTTCTACTTTTGCCTCAAACAGTTCCGGTTTGAAGTTCTTGCGTTGTCGCTTCACTTCGCCAATCAAAGCCCGCTTATCATCTGTATAGATACCTACAATATCAATTTCGTTTGGATCAGCGTTTTTCTTTCCTTCCCACCATGAACCGATATTACGGAACTCGTGGCTCTCCATCATCTTTTGGCGGAAATACATTTCAAGGGTCAGGCCTGAATAAGTAGGATAGTCTTTCTTTATTATATCGACTAAATAAGGTAGGTTCTGCGCTTCTATCAAATCATTGTATTTGATAAAGTATCTAAACCAAAAGCGTAAGAACATGTCGGATATCTCATAACGCACCGTTTGAGTGCCTTCCTTGGCAAATATAGGACGTTTCTTCCTGATTAGTTCATAATCTTCTTCCAAACGTTTCAAGTGTCCGGTAATACTTGTACCACCCAAAGCCTCTTCTATTTCGGGAATTGTATTCTTTCCGTTTGCAATAGCAGTCAGTATGGAAAAGTAGTTTCCATATTTACGCCCAAATTCCTGGATAAGCAATATATTTCCTTCACTTAAAAAGGGAGATTCAGGACGAATCATCAAATCAATCATCTTTTCCATATCGGTAGCTCCCTGGTTCATGAATAGTTCGATGTATTTCGGTACACCGCCGGTAAAGGTGTATAAGGCTAATAAATCGTCATTCGTATAATCAGGTTTATAGTCGTTTAGAATCTCTTTTATCACGCCTGTAGAGAAAGGAGACAGTTTTAAAATACTATCCGAACGACCGTATAACGGCTCTCTGTAATCCTTAAAAATACGATTCATCAACGTATAAACAGAGCCGCTTACAATCAGATTTACATTTGACTTCTTTCTATACCTGTCCCAAACATCTTGTATCTGACTGTATACAACAGGATTGATATAAAAGAACTCTTGAAACTCATCTATAATCAAGTTGTATTTTTTTCGTTCTCCCAGCTCCATCAGGAAAGTAAACAGGCGGGCAAAGCTTGTTTCTTCGGGCACAAATAGATCAAACTCACGTACAATAGTTTCTGCAAAGTTTTTGCAAAGCGCTGCTTCGTTCCCACGATTGACAAATAAATAAATGGTATCTGTCCCTTTGCAATTTTCTAATATCAGACTTGTTTTACCGATTCGCCTGCGCCCTGTAAGTACAGTCATTTGAGAATGTACGTTGAAGGACAAGTCTTGCATCTTGCTCAATGCTTCCAATTCTGTTTCACGATTATAAAACTTCATGTCGGATCTCTTTTATAATATCACAGCCGTAATAATTACGGCTGTGATATTTTACAAAGATAGTACAATTCTGTCAAC
>JAISCM010000172.1 GCA_031265595.1 Tannerellaceae bacterium | reverse complement strand
GATACTCTTTTATTTTTTCTGCCATCAAATTCCTCCGCAAGGCCGATGAATTTTACGTACAACAGTTTCGTCGGCTTTGACTGATGACAAAACGGTTTCTATCAGATGTTGATTAACAGCATATCTTTGCATTGACATCATTTGTTCATTATGATTTCGGCAAAGTTACGAAAAATCCCCCCATTCTGAACATCAAGAGTTCTTTTTCCTTTTGTGGAAAGATAGTTGAATAAATACGGCATGAAATCGTTGGCCGACGGCGGGCAGCCAAATAACCGACGGCCGTCGACCAATTGGCTGACAGCCGTCGGTTAATTAGTCGACAGCCGTCGGCCAACAGAAAGGTGCCATCCTCTCTATTATTTCTATGATATCAACTGCGCCACTCCCGGGCATCAGCATAAAATAGCCTTGCCATAAGATTAACATTCTTTAGACCGTGTTAATGCTTTGATGTGGCTTAAAAGTAATAAATGAATACGCCCAGTATCCTGTGATTGGTTACGGCGTGTGTGTTTGTTACTTTGCCGTTTAAAAGGTTTGTATCTCCATACCAGGCTGTTGTGGCGGAGTATTCAATGCCGGCTTTCCAGTGAGGTAAATTGTACGAAAAGCTGGGAGAGATGCAGAGTAACTGGTCTATATCTACTCCACTGCCATAAAATAATGCCGGGCTGAGTAAGTTGTCGGTTGTTCCTAAGTTTTTAGAGTATCCCATAAACAGGCTGCCTTTCCATTTGTTGCCTGCTACAGCATTGAGCCAGGTGGTAGAATGGCGTGAAGGCGTATACTTCCGTTCGCCCGTAATGTCGTCTATGGATGAAACGCCGTATCCGCCCAGCATCGCGTTGTGTACCTGGTTGGAGGCGAGAAGTGTTTTTCCGGCCAGATAAAGATTCGTTGTCTTATACTGCGCCTGGGCCATGAGTGATACGCTTGTAACCTGCTCATCTACCTTATATGCTCTATCGGCTATGCGAGACTGCACACGGGGTTTTAGCGATATCATTTCAACGCCCACTCCTCCCAGAAATCCGTTCTCATGGTATGTTATGCCGGCAAACAGTTCGGGCAGGACGCTGTTTTTCTGGTACTCTTCGCTTTTCCCGTTCGGCCCTGCGGACAGATACACTAATTGATAAACAGCCGATCCGGTAAAGGTAAACCGGTTACTTTTATATTGATACCTTATCTGTGCGCTTCGGTTGAAGGGCTGGAAAGGACTACCTGTATTCAGGTTCAGCACATCCGGCATAACATCTCCGAACAACGGGTGCCAGGTTTGCCCAAGTAAGAGAGACGACCCTTTCTCCCAGTTTAAATTGATATAGGCCTGGCGGATACGAAGCAAATAATTGGCAAGATTAAATCCTCCCAAATCAACTTCTACCTTGGCAGACGTCTCGGCCGAGCCGACGCGGGGCCCGGTCATATCCAAACCAAACCGGGTGGTAAACGTATAGAACGTACTGCTCGGATTACCGTTTAAATCATTGCCGTCAGCATCAGGCTCTTTATCGAGCGGATAGAGATAGAAGTTACCATCTACCGCTTCTACATTGCTTCTCGAATTGTAATAGGCGTCGCCCCTCACAAACCCATAAAAGTTATACGTGAAATCCTTCTTCTGAGCAAAGGCAGAGGAAACGAGTATAAGACAGGCGAGTAATAAAAAATGCTTTCTCATGATGCTGCTGATTTAATTGTATTTTATAAAATTATTCGGCTTGCAAATGTATAGAATTTTATTCAATTCACATTGAATAATAGAATATTATTTGTTTCTTTGCTACCATGTTGAAAGCTGTAAAGCTTTTTTCAGGAAATAATGTAACTTAACTTGGAATGAATCATGAGCACTAAAAAGTTTTTATTGGAAGAAAAGGACATTCCTACGGCATGGTATAATGTTGTAGTGGATATGAAAAACAAACCACGCCCTATCTTAAACCCGGGTACGAAGCAACCGATTAAAGAGGAAGAACTTTATCCTTTGTTCGCAAAAGCGTTGGCACATCAGGAGTTAAATCAAACCGACGCCTGGATAGAAATACCGGAAGAGGTGCGTGAGATGTATAAGATATGGCGACCTACTCCGTTGGTTCGCGCGTATGGACTGGAAAAAGCGTTGGATACGCCGGCGCATATCTACTTTAAGAATGAAAGCATAAGCCCGGTAGGCTCTCATAAATTAAATTCGGCGATCGCCCAGGTGTATTTTTGCAAGGAAGAAGGCGTAACCAATATTACTACCGAAACCGGCGCCGGGCAATGGGGAGCCGCCCTGTCGTATGCAGCAAAGGCTTTTGGGCTGGAACTGGCTGTTTATATGGTAAAGGTGAGCTATCATCAAAAGCCATACCGCCGTTCGATCATGCAGACGTTTGGCGCACAGGTGATCGCCTCGCCCAGTATGAGTACCAAAGCCGGGCGTGCTATATTGACCGCCCATCCGAATTATCAGGGAAGCCTGGGTACGGCCATTTCGGAAGCGGTAGAACTGGCGCTGCAAACGCCCAACTGTAAATACACCCTGGGGAGCGTATTGAACCATGTTATGCTACACCAGACGGTGATCGGTCTGGAAGCAGAAAAGCAAATGGAGATGGCCGGCGAATACCCGGATGTGGTGATTGGCTGCTTCGGAGGAGGCTCTAACTTCTCTGGTATTAGCTTCCCCTTCCTTCGCCATAAGTTAGTTGATGGTAAAGAGATACGTATTGTAGCCGCCGAGCCGGCATCGTGCCCGAAACTGACGCGCGGCCAATTCCAGTACGACTTTGGCGACGAAGCCGGTTATACGCCGCTGATCCCCATGTTTACGTTAGGCCACAACTTCTCTCCCGCCCATATCCATGCAGGAGGCTTACGCTATCATGGCGCCGGGTCTATTGTGAGCCAATTGCGTAAAGACGGCTACGTAGAAGCTGTTGATATTGAACAATTAGATACATTCGAGGCAGCTACTTTATTTGCACAGGCAGAAGGCATTATCCCAGCTCCCGAATCATCCCACGCCATTGCGGCAGCTATCCGTGAAGCCAATCAGGCCAAACTGGAAGGCAGGCAGCGTACGATCTTGTTTAATCTCTCCGGCCATGGCCTGATAGATATGGCAGCTTACGATCAATACCTGGCAGGCGATTTAAGTAATTATACATTGAGCGATGAAGAGGTGTCGGCCAACCTTTCCGGTTTAGAAGAGATCATCTGATCCTGGAATCAATGTCTTCGGGGAGTTCTTCAAATTCGTGGCCTTCGGTTGTTTCGCCGTTTCGTTTTTTCTTTAATTCGGAGATGGTTTCCTGAAACTCTTTGTCGATACGGAGTTTTCTAATCGCCATCTTGGCTGCATTTTGTTGTGATTCTTTCTTGGAGTAGCCGATTCCTACGCCTATTTGATGTTCAAACAATGTTACACATGTTTGAAAGACGGGATTCCCGTCATTATCAACAAAGGACTCTATCAGGTCGAACGTTACTTCAAGTTTGTTTTTCTGGCTCCATTCAATGAGGCTCGACTTGAAATTTACTTCTTTATGAGCTAATTTATCGATGTCGAGGTTTTTCTTAATAACCACCTCTTCTATGAATTTATAACACTTCCGGTAGCCCTGGTCGAGGTATATCGCCCCGATCAGCGCTTCCAGTGCATTGCCATATAAATGGTTATTATGCGAACTTAGTTTGGCAGAGTACACAACTAATTTGGGCAATCCAAGGCTGACTGCAATACGGTCGAGGTTATCGCGTTGCACAATTTTAGAACGAGTGTTCGTAAGAAAGCCTTCCCGTTTGTTTTTGAAATGCTTATATAATATGTCTGCCACAACGGCGTCGAGGATCGCATCTCCGAGAAACTCCAGGCGTTCGTTGTTGAGCCATCGCCCGTCGCCCGCTTCTATCGACGAAGACTTATGCAAGAAGGCCTGTTCATACAAACTAATATCATCGGGATAGAAACCAAATAGTTTATATAAAGACAAATAAGGCTCCTTACCTTTATTCTTAAGGAGCCTTATTCTTTTATATAATTGCTTGAACACTTTAACAAATGGTTATCTGACGAATTTCTTTACAATTACACTTGCATTATGCCCTCCGAAACCAAAGGTATTGGATAGGGCTGCATTTATTTCTCTCTTTTGTGCTTTGTTAAATGTAAAGTTCAGCTCATAATCTATTTCCGGATCATTGTCTCCCTCCTCATGGTTTACCGTCGGGGGGATGATACCTTCCTTCAGGGCCAGGATACAGGCAATCGTTTCCAATGCGCCGGCAGCTCCTAAAAGATGCCCGGTCATAGACTTTGTAGAACTGATATTCAGCTTATAAGCATGTTCGCCAAATACATCTTTAATAGCTTTTGCTTCCGATATGTCGCCTACAGGGGTAGAGGTTCCGTGTACATTGATGTAATCAATCTCTTCCGGTTTCATTCCTGCATCTTCCAGCGCGTTTCTCATCACCAGCTTAGCGCCTGACCCTTCCGGGTGCGAAGCTGTTAAGTGGTACGCATCGGCAGACATGCCTGTCCCTACTATTTCACAATATATGTTCGCTCCTCTTGCTAAGGCATGCTCCATTTCTTCCAGCACTAAGCAGGCCGAACCTTCGCCTAATACAAACCCATCGCGGCTCAGGCTGAACGGGCGCGAAGCCGTTTGGGGCGAATCATTACGGGTAGACAGGGCGTTCATCGCATTGAAGCCGCCCACGCCTGCTTCCGAAATAGCCGCTTCGGCGCCACCGGTAACGATCGCGTCGGCTTTTCCCAAACGTATATAATTGAACGCATCAGAAATAGCGTTGGTGGAAGAGGCGCAAGCCGAAACAGTGGCAAAGTTAGGCCCTCTGAATCCGTATATCATGGAGATCTGCCCGGCTGCAATATCGGAGATCATCTTGGGAATAAAAAAAGGATTAAAACGCGGCCCTCTTTCCGCATCGTAAGCCTTTACTTCATCTTCAAATGTTTTGATACCCCCTATACCGGATGCAAATATCACGCCGATACGGTCCAGGTTTACTTTTTCTACGTCTAAGGCCGAATCAGCGATTGCTTCTTTGGCTGCGTTTAATGCTAACAAAGTATATCGATCACATTTACGCACCTCTTTCCGGTCCATCATTTGTAGCGGATCGAAGTTTTTCACTTCACAGGCGAAACGTGTTTTAAATTTTTCCGCATTAAACTGCGTAATAGGCCCGGCTCCGTTTCTACCGTTAATAAGGCCCTCCCAGGTGTCCGAAAGGGTGTTGCCAAGCGGAGTAATAGCTCCAAGGCCTGTTACTACAATTCTTTTTAATTCCATACGTTGAAATACAAGGGGATTACTTCGCGTTTGCTTCGATATAAGCGATAGCGTCACCTACTGTTGCAATTTTTTCTGCTTGATCATCAGGAATTGAGATACCGAATTCTTTTTCGAACTCCATAATCAACTCTACCGTATCAAGAGAGTCTGCTCCTAAATCATTAGTAAAGCTGGCTTCGTTTGTAACTTCTGTTTCTTCTACACTTAATTTATCAACGATAATAGCCTTCACTCT
>JAISCM010000146.1 GCA_031265595.1 Tannerellaceae bacterium | reverse complement strand
TTTGAATGTTACTTTCTAAAAAATGTCCAATCCTAAGAATTTAAGAAAATGAAAAAGATTATATTTCCTTTGATAGTACTGCTTTTATGCAGTTCGTGTGAAGATTACCTCGATACGATCATTCCTGATGATAAAATCACCAGCGCTACTTTCTGGGCTACTCCCGCGGATGCAGAGTTAGCATTAAACGGCGTATATAATGTGTTACGAAACAGTTTTGTATATGGATATGGAGGAGGTTATGACGCCTGTACGCCCAATGCGTATCAATGGGCGCACTGGGAAGGACAACAAATGCAGGTAGGCGACGGCTCTATCTTTTCCGGTTCGGGGGCAATCGTATCCGATCGCTGGAAAAACTGTTATAATGGAATAAACAGGGCAAATTATTTCTTTGAAAATATAGAGAATGTCCCGGATATGAATCCGGCCCAGAAAGAAGTGATGATTGGCGAAGTCTATTTCTTGCGAGCCTTGTTTTACGACCTTTTAGTCCGGTCGTATGGCGGCGTCCCGATCATCACAAAAACAATTACTGCCGAAGAAGGGCGCAACGTTTCACGTGCCGGTAAAGAAGAAACATGGGCGCAGATCCATGCAGATCTCGATGAAGCGGCCAAACGTTTACCAAAGGACGCTTCTGTAAACGGGCATGCTACACTGGGCGCCGCTTATGGTATAAAAATGAAAGCCTATTTATTTACATCACAATGGGACAAGGTATTGGAGTATTGCGACAAGATAGATGCGTTAGGTAAATACAAACTGTTTCCTTCCTATTATGGCTTATTCCAATATGAAAATGAAGGGAATAGTGAAACGTTATTTCCCCTATGCTTTATGGACGGGGCCTTCTCGCAGGGAAGTGATTTCGACCGTTACTGGCAGCCCCAGAACCTGAAATACGGAATGGATGGCTCTAACTCTGTGGCCCCTACACAACTATTGGTTGATCAATATGAAACGCTCGATGGTTCGCCTGTAGATCCTGACGATCCGTATACGAATCGAGACCCCCGCTTAGACTTTACGATCCTTCGCCCGGGAGCTTATTTCCAAGGACAGCTTTATCCTGATGAGATACGAAATCATACGGGGCAACGGGTAGGATTCGGCATTCGTAAATATACCATAGAAACGATGCAGGTGGTGGCCAATCAATCTCCGCTGGACTTTATGATCCTTCGTTACGGCGATGTAATACTCTGCCGGGCAGAAGCTATTATTGAAACCAATGGCAATATAGATGAAGCTATTGACCTTATTAACCGTATCCGCACAGAACGCGACGACGTAAAGCTGCCCCCTGTTTCTAAAGGATTGAGCCAGGCCGAGGCGCGTAAGAAACTACGCCACGAACGCCGTGTAGAACTGGCTTTGGAAGGCCAGTTCTGGGACGACATCAAGCGGTGGAATGCAGGGACTGAGTTTTATCCGTGCGACGTTATAGGCGGCTTAGGCGAACTGGTTCAAACCAAATTCCCGAACGGATATAATCCGGGAAGAGATAATGTATTGCCCATACCAGACAGTGAAATATCCCTTAATCCAAAACTGGAACAAAACCCGGGGTATTAAGAAGTACAGGAAGGAGCCGTTATTCATTCGGCTCCTTCTTTATTTTAACGAATGCGCTTACGAATCTTTTACTACGCAAACCAGCCTCATCCCGCAGCTTTTCTTTATCAGTACGGCTGTGTTCTTTGCATTGAGTTTCACCATCAGGTTGCGCCAGTGGGTTTTGATGGTCTGTTCGTCGCGGTGGAGCAGGCTGGCTATTTCTTTCCGTGTGTAGCCATCCGCTATAAGTTCCAGTACTAATTTCTCGGTGTTGGTAAGCCAAACGGTCTCTTCTTTCTTTTTATCTTTTAGCAGGGCGTCTATCTCTTCGCACAGGAACTGTTCGCCCATACTTACCGTTTCGATGCCGGCGAGCAGCTCTTCGGGTTCGGCGTTTTTCAGTATATAGCCCAGGGCGCCATTGTGTAGCGCGTGTTTTACGATGTTAAACTCCTTATAGCTTGTCAGTATAATGACTTTTAGTGCGGGACAGGCTTTTGTTATTTCGGCGCAAAAGTCTACCCCGTCGCCGTCGGGCAGTTCAATATCGAGCAGCAATATATCCGGTATTTCGTTTGATAAACCTTTCCGGCAGGATTTCAGATCATAGTATAGGGCCGTGATCCGGGCTATGCCTGATTCGTTTATTACCTTGTTCAAGCTACCTGCCAGTAGTTTGTGGTCGTCAACTATCTGTACGTTTATCATACGTTATTATACATTTATAGTTTCAATTCAATCGTCGTTTCCGTGCCGGTTTCCGGGGAAGAGGTTATTTCCAGCTTTCCGTTTAATGCCGTAATCCTGTCGTGAAGGCTTTTCAGTCCGACGCCTTGTTCAAACGATTCCCTGTCGTAGCCGCATCCGTTGTCCTGAACGGCGAGCGAAATGCGGTCGTCTTCCTGTATCAGTTGCACATTGATAGCTGTGGCTCCCGAATGTCGTACCGAATTATGCACCAGTTCGTAGGCGCAGTAATACACCACCAGCTCTATCTTTCCGTCAATCCGTCTGTCTTCGCCGAAGAAGTGGAAGCAGACATGCGGGAACGAACGGCAGTAGTCTTCCAACGCTGCCTTCATTCCGTAGCGTTGCAGGGAAACAGGCATTACGTCGCTTGCCAAACGGCGGATCTCCTCGATGCAGCCGTCAATACGGTCGCGGATGTTTGGCTGCTGTTCTGTTGCGGCAAGTTCCATCCGTATAGCCGAAAGCATACCGTTGATGCCGTCGTGCAGGTCGCGGGTAAACCGTTCGCGCTCCCTTTTTTCACCTTCAAAGGCGGCATTGGCCACAGCCAGTTGCTTTTCCTTCTGTTCGTTCTTTATCTTTTGCCGGAAAATGATCCATATCATGATTGTCAGCAAGCCGGCAGCCATACCGATAAAAATAGACAATACTTTCTGCCGTTCCAGATCGGCTATGCGTAACTTCTTTTTCTCTGTTTCGTACACTATTTCCATGCCAGTCATTGTTTCGTGAAACTGCTTGCCGGTATTTTCTTTCATCCGCATAGCGTAGAGGCGGTAATAGTTGTAGGCTTCTTCCCTGTCGCCGGCGAACAGATGGGCCGTTGCGGCATTGAAAGCTGCTTCGGGATTCACTTTTACGTAATCGGGGAATAGCTCCATCGCTTGCATGGCATACCGTCCGCTCGCTTCATAGTTGCCCTGTGCAAGGTAAATATCCGAAAACGCGGCCAGTATCTTAGCCGTTACGGTCGGGTCGCCATGCCGTCCGGCATATTCCATCGCTCCGGCTGCATATTCCAAGGCTTTCGCATACTTCTTCTTTGCCAGCCATACCCGCGCCAGGCCTTCCTTTCCATAAGCAACATACATATACATGCTGTTCGGACTGCCGGACTGCTGTATATACTTCCGGCAAATGGCATCGGCTGATTCGTACACTTTCTGTAGGGTTACTTCCGCTTTGTCCGGTTCGTCCCTGTCTAAATAAACCAGGCCTGCAATATAGAGCATCTGCGGAATAAGGTAAGACATACTGTCGCCATGAAACCATTTATCAAGCAATTCTCTCCCGCGTTCGGCATAATAAAGCGCCTGTTTCTGGTTGCCCATCATATAATACATTTCGGAGAGATTGGCCATGGTGCGGATCACGTTGTATTGTCTGCTAAGCCGTTTTTTATCTGTGTCAGCCCGTTGTTCGCTTATTTTCAACGCTTCCATATAATAGTTCAGGGCTTCGATGCGTTTGCCTTCCATTGCGTAAGAATTGGCAAGGTTAGTCATCAGCCG
>JAISCM010000117.1 GCA_031265595.1 Tannerellaceae bacterium | reverse complement strand
CGGCTGATTACGACTGAATCAAGCGGCTGATTACGGCTGAATCAAGCGGCTGATTACGACTGAATCAAACTTACCCCCCCTTTAGGGGGTTGGGGGGTGGGTTGGGCTGGCTGGGCTGGGAGTTGAGTTGAGCTAAGTTGAGTTGAGCTAAGTTAAGTTGAATTAAGTTGAATTAAGTTTTAAAACAATATGGAAATAAAAAGCGCTGAATTTATTATCAGCAACACAGATGTACAGAGGTGCCCGGATGGGAGCCTGCCGGAATATGCTTTTATCGGACGAAGCAATGTGGGCAAATCGTCTTTGATCAATATGCTGACAAACAAAAAGGGACTGGCGCTGACTTCCCAGAAGCCGGGCAAGACGCAATTGATCAATCACTTTATCATCAATCAGGCATGGTACCTGGTAGACTTGCCCGGCTATGGCTATGCGCAACGGGGGAAGGAGGGGAAAGAAAAGATACGCCATATTATAGAAGACTATATCCTGGAGCGCGAGCAGCTTACCAATCTGTTTGTTTTGCTCGACTGCCGGCATGCTCCGCAGAAGATAGACCTGGAGTTTATAGAGTGGCTGGGCGAGAATGGCATCCCTTTCTCTATCATCTTCACCAAAGCAGATAAAGTGGGGAGAGGGCGGCTACTGGAAAATCTGAAAGCCTATCAGGACAAGCTGCTGGAAGCATGGGAGGAGCTCCCCCCCATCTTTGTATCGTCTGCCGAAAAGAAAGAAGGGAAAGAAGAGATTCTATCGTATATCGGGGCGATCAACCTACAGCTTGCCTCCGGATCTTAGTACCTTAGCCAGCGGATCATTTCTTTTATACCTGGCTTTTTGCCGTACATAAGGATGCCTACCCGGTAAATCCTGGCCGAAAGCCAGGTGATGGCCATGGCCGTAGCAAACAGGAGGGCTACCGATGCAAGCAGTTCCCACACAGGCACGTCGTAAGGAAGGCGCACCATCATCACAATCGGAGACGTGAAGGGTATCATCGAGCACCAGAAGGCCAGCGGCCCGTCGGGATTGTCTATACTGTATATGCCGGCATACAGGGCAAATACCATAAACACCATTACCGGCGCAATAAACTGGTTAGCGTCTTCCTGCTGATTGATGGCCGAGCCTATGGCGGCAAAGATGGCGGCATACAGTAAATAGCCTCCGATGAAATAGAGAATAAAGAAAGTTCCGATCTCGGCAAAGTTAATCGACTTGATGATCCCCAGCCATTCGTTTACCTCTTGCATGACCACTATGTCTGCATGTGGTTGTATCGTAGAAAGGTCTGCGCCGCCTCCCAGCACGAAGGCTCCTCCGGCAAGCAGGGCCGACGTCATGATCCCCCACAGAAATAGCTGGGTGAGGCCCACGAAGGCAATGCCAATAATTTTCCCCATCATCAGGTCGAAAGGCCGCACCGACGAAATCATCAGTTCTACGATCCGGTTCGTTTTTTCTTCCATCACTCCCTGCATCACCATCGACCCATACATAAGGATAAACATATAGACGAGCATGGTAAATACGATACCAAGCACAGAAGCTACCGCCGACGACGAGGTGTTTTCACTCCCATCGGCGCTCCATTTGATGGTGGATACAGCGAAGTGTACTTTGCTTTCGCTGATGATCTCTTTCAGGCGTGGGATATTGAACGAGGCCAGCTTCTCTGCTTCCAGCTCTTTCGTCACGACCTGATTCACCAGGCGGCTCAACTCTCCGGGAATCTGCTTCGCCGAATAGAGGGTGGCTGCTTTCGGATGCTGGAGCAAATCGTCTGTAATACTCAGGAACGCAAAGATCTCTTTACTCTCGCTGTTGCGGTAGTCGTCCAGTGACTTGTCGCTATTAATAAACCTGAAGCTTCCTGTGTCTTCAAACAAGGGGGCATATTTGCCCGTAGCATCCATCACGGCTACCGTCTTCACCTCATCACTCCGGATAGAAGACAGCCAGAAAGGTACAAAGCCCAGTGCGGCGGCTAAAAAAGGCATCAGAAGCGTAACGATCAGAAATGACTTTTTACTTACGCGCCTTATATATTCTCTTCTTATAATAATTCCTATCTTATTCATGCTTGTGTAGAGTTAGTACCTGAAACGGTGTTAATAAAGACGTCGTTCATCGAGGGCAGTTCTTCGACAAAAGACATTATTTCGTACGACCGGCTTAGCTCCGTTATGATGTCTGAATTGCGTACGCCCGGGTTTTTCTGTATGCGCATGCGTATCTCGCCAGCCTGCGCCTTTGCGCTTAGTACCGTATAATAGGGCGAATCAATACTGAATATGCCGCCTCCCCAGCGAAGCGTTACACTAAGTGTATTCAACCGGAAACGGTTTCGTATCTCATTCACTTCGCCCGAAAGCACTACCCTCGAATGGTCTATTAAAGCTATCTCGTCGCATATCTCTTCTACCGACGCCATATTATGCGTAGAGAAGATGATGGTATGGCCTAAGTATTTCAGTTCTATGATCTCCTGCTTCACCCGGTCGGCATTAACAGGGTCGAAGCCGCTGAATGGTTCGTCGAATATCAACAACTCCGGTTTATGGATCACCGTGATGATAAACTGTATCTTCTGCTGCATCCCTTTGGAGAGCTCTTCCAGCCGGCGATTCCACCAGGAGGTGATTTCAAACTTGTCGAACCAATCCGTCAGCCGCTTCTTTGCTTCCTGATACGATAAGCCTTTTAAACGCGCCAGATAAATAGCCTGTTCTCCCACTTTCATTTTCTTATATAAGCCCCTCTCTTCGGGCATATATCCGATACGGAATACATCTTCCGGCCTCGACTCGCGCCCATTGAAGCGAATACTTCCGCTATCGGGAGCCGTAATACGATTGATAATTCGGAGGAGTGTGGTTTTTCCTGCTCCGTTAGGGCCAAGCAATCCGAATATTTTCCCCGGCGGCACCTGGATCGTTACTTTATCCAGGGCTAAATGGCCGGAAAATTGTTTAACCACCTCTTCTGCTTCTAAAAAATACATACGCAGTTTTATTACATTTTTAATATGATGCGCTCTCCTATTCTTTTGTTGAGCGCCTTCTTTATTTCATTCAGTTCATCCTGTTCTTTCATCAGCGTTACTACCTGGTCTAAGTCTGCCGTTTTCTGCAATTCTTTTATCTTTTGCCCAATATCGTTTATCTGCCGGCGTATATAGGCTTCTTTAAAACCAAAGACGTCGTGCGATATCATCTGATGAAGCAGATCTTCTTCTTTTTTTACTTCCTGGTATTTTGTATGGTATTTGCTGAGCTGGTATTTCTCACTTATCAGATTGGCGGCCAGGCGGCTCACCGACGCATCCCGGTGGGCCAGAAAGTAGCGGGAGGCTACAAAGCTATCGTCGCGGCAGGAGGCGTCTGCTTCGTCCAGCATCTTGCGGTAAAGGGGGTTTATAAGGGGCATCTCATCTTCTTGTAGCTCGGAACGAATGTATTCGGCTACCCGGATGATCACTCTCTTGTTGGTTTCCTCATCGTCATATTCATACAATATCCTCTCTCCATAGCGTACTACATAGCGCAGCAACGCCAGCTCCAGGCCTTCAAAGGGAGAATGCTCCGGAGGCCGGTCGCCGCCTGGCTGCCCAGGCGCTTCCGGGGCTTTTTCTATTACTGGCGGAGGGGGCGCCGGTTGTTTCTCATTCGTTCGTAAACGTATCTTGTTTACTTCATTCAATAAAAGCCGTTCGTCTATCTCCATCATCCCGCTGCACTCCCTTATATATAAGGTACGCGCGATGTTATCCGGTATAATAGCTACCGTACGGATAATATCTGTTATTAGAGACGATCGCTTTACCGGGTCGTCTCCTGCCTCATCCAGCAGCAGCCGCGTCTTAAAACGGATAAAGTCTGTCTCGCTCTCTTTTACAAACTCAATGAAGCGGCTCGCATTATGCTTCCGGGCGAACGAATCAGGGTCTTCGCCATCGGGAAGCAATACTACCTTTACATTTAATCCCTCTTCGAGCAATAAGTCTATCCCTCTCAGGGCGGCTTTTATACCGGCGGCGTCTCCATCATACAGCACGGTTATATTCTCTGTAAAACGATGGATCAGCCTGATCTGCGGCTGCGTAAGAGCCGTGCCCGACGAAGCCACTACATTCTCAATGCCGGCCTGGTGCATCGATATCACATCCGTATACCCTTCTACCAGGTAGCACTTATCTACCTTTACAATCGCCTGCTTAGCAAAGAAAATACCGTATAGCTCATTACTCTTATGATAGACTTCACTTTCCGGCGAGTTGACATATTTGGCTGTTTTCTCATCCTTTTTCAGTACGCGCCCGCCGAAAGCAACTACTTTCCCGCTCAGCGAATGAACGGGAAACATCACACGCCCACGGAAGCGGTCGCCAGCCGAGCCATTGTCGTAGGCTATCACCAGCCCGGTCTTCTCCAGAAACTCCTTTTTATAGCCTGCCTGAGTAGCGGCTTTATACAGCGCATCCCGCTCGTCCAGACTGTATCCTAATTGGAATTTACTGATAATATCGTCGCGGAAGCCTCTTTCCTTAAAATAGCGTAGCCCTATTGCGCCGCCTGCATGTTCGTGCAATTGGGTGATAAAGTACTTCTGCGCCCAATTATTAACAATCAGCATACTCTCGCGGTCGCTGCGTACCTGCTTCTCGGCGTCTGTCAGTTCCCGCTCCTGTATATCGATATGATATTTTTTTGCCAGAAACCGGAGCGAATCAAAGTAATCCAACTGTTCGTGCTTCATAATGAAATGCACGGCCGTCCCTCCCTCTCCGCAAGCAAAACACTTACAAATATTCTTTGCCGGAGAAACATAAAACGATGGCGACTTATCCTGATGGAACGGGCATAACCCTACAAAGTTGACCCCACGCCGCCGCAGGGTAACAAATTCAGACACTACATCTACAATATTCGCAGCATCCAATATACGATCTATAGTGGGTTGATCTATCATCAATTCTTACAATGAAAAAAACAAAGACAAAAATAAGCAAAAAACAAACGGAATCAAACGGCTACTCTGTAAAAGCAAAAACCGGCTAACGGATTTTCTTCCGCCACACTCAATACCCGCCTGCTGATCAATTGAGATGATCACATTTTATTATGTCACATATTTATACTAAATTTGTGACATGATTTTTATTAATAAACAAATGCTATCCGCTCATAGTCAAATAAAAGAGTTCATAAAAAGAAAGAGGCGAGGAAACGTCTTCTTCCCAAATGATTTCAGAATGTTTGGGAATGGCGATGCAATCCGGAAGGCTCTTTCGAGGCTCTGCCGCGATGCGTTTATTATTCGTCTGTCAAACGGTATTTACTTGTATCCAAAAATCAGTAAACGAATCGGAACGGTCTATCCATCTGTTGAAGATATTGCAAAAGCAATTGCCGAAAAAGAAAAAGCCCGATTAATCCCAACAGGTGTTTATGCGTTGAATAAACTGGGATTATCTACACAGATACCGATGAAAGTTGTTTTTCTTACAGATGGATCCCCACGAACAATTAAGATAGGCAAAAAAGCAACGATTCATTTTAAAAAGACAATAGCAAAATATTTATCTTTCAAAGGAAATATCAGCATATTAGCAATCTTTGCATTGAAAGAAATAGGAAAAGGAAATGTGACAGAAAGTGAATTAATAAAAATAAAAGAAGCTCTTACGTACGAAACAACTGAAAATATCGTCTACGATGCAGCCCTTGCACCGGAATGGATTGCAGACATATTACTAAAACTGAATAAATATGAATAAATGGATTACAATCTCCGACATAGAAAAGATTGAAGTAGTGAACAAGATAGCCATAATGACGGGATTACCTAATGATGCTATCGAAAAAGACTGGTGGGTAACTATGACATTGAAGGCTTTATTTGCTTGCGAATGTTCCGGTCACATCGTTTTCAAAGGCGGGACGTCTTTGAGTAAGGCGTGGAACCTTATTGAGCGTTTCAGCGAAGATATTGATATTGCTATTGATAGAACTTTTTTTGGATTTGAAGGGGATTTGAAAAAGAAACAAAACAATAATCTTCGTCGTGCATCCTGTTCATACATAAAAGAAAAATTGCAGGATGAATTAAATTATAAATTACAAGCAGCCGGTATAAGCGGTTATTCTCTATCCATTCCCGAAACGCAAGATACAACCAAAGACCCGCAAATTATAGAAGTACATTACCATTCGCTTTTTGCATCAGATCGTTATATCCCGGATAAAATAATGATTGAGATTGGCGCACGTTCTCTGATAGAACCGAGCGAAGATGTGAAGCTACGCTCTATCCTTGCCGATAATTACCCTAAAGCCGATTTTGCAGATACCTATTTCTCTATACCAACAGTTATTCCACAACGAACTTTTCTCGAAAAAGCTTTTCTTTTGCACGAGGAATTTCAAAAGCCTACCGAAAATATTCGTATAAGTCGAATGTCACGCCATATCTATGACCTGGAAAAGCTGATGGATACTCAATTTGCTAAAGATGCGCTCAATGATACCAAACTGTATCATACAATTGTTGAGCATCGTAGAACACTGACAGCCATGAAAGAAGTAGATTATTCTACCCATATACCTGCAAAAATAAATTTTATCCCTCCTGCCAATGTCATTGATTTATGGAAAATTGATTATGAAAAGATGCAATCAAACATGATTTATGGTGATTCATTGCCTTTTGACAAACTAATAGAAAGAATCAAGGAGTTGAATGAACGTTTTAGAAAAATAAAAATATACTAAGCAGAACACAATAGCA
>JAISCM010000071.1 GCA_031265595.1 Tannerellaceae bacterium | reverse complement strand
GAACAAACAATAACAGACGCCGGCAAAGCCTGGAACGAAGAACTGAATAAAATACGTATCAGCACAAACGACGACAGGGTGAAACGGACGTTCTATACGGCTTTATACCATACAATGATTGCCCCGTCGGAATTTTGCGATGTAAACAATGATTACTACGGCGCAGATAAACAGATGCACAAAAACGGCGCCTTTACGAACTATACCACCTTCTCTCTCTGGGATACCTACCGCGCCGCCCATCCATTGATGACGATCATCCATCCCGAAAAGATGGCTGATATAGTAAATACAATGCTTACCATCTATCAGGAGCAAGGCAAACTGCCGGTATGGCACTTAATGGGATGCGAGACGAATTGCATGGTTGGCAATCCGGGCATCTCGGTGGTGGCAGACGCTATCCTGAAAGGATACGGCGGGTTTGATAAGGAACTGGCTTTCGAGGCGATGAAAAACTCGGCCATGCTGGACGAACGGGGCCTGAAGTACCTGAAAGAATATGGCTATATCCCGTACGATAAGACGTCGGAAGCCTTGTCTAAATGTATGGAGTATGCCATTGCCGACTGGAGCATTGCCCAGGTAGCCCTGCAAATGGATAAGAAAGAAGATTACGACTATTTCATAACCCGGAGCAAATCTTATAAGCGTTATTTCGACAAGGAAACGCAGTTTGTACGCGGCCTTTCGTCGGAAGGCGCCTTCCGTACACCCTTCAACCCCTTTGAGTCGATCCACGGCGGCAACGATTATACCGAAGGGAATGCCTGGCAATATACCTGGCTCGTTCCGCATGATATAGAAGGATTGATCGATTTGTTCGGCAGCAAAGAGCGCTTTGTAGAAAAACTGGATTCACTCTTTATCGTAGAAGGTTCATTAGGCGCACATGCCTCGCCAGATATCAGCGGCCTTATCGGACAATACGCCCACGGCAACGAGCCCAGCCATCATATAATCTATATGTATCCGTATATAGGCCAGCCCTGGAAAGCGGCAGACAAAGTAAGAGAAGTGCTATCCGTAATGTATAACGACCAGCCAGCCGGCCTTTCCGGCAATGAAGACGTAGGCCAGATGTCTGCCTGGTACGTCCTCTCCGCCCTGGGAATCTATCAGGTAGAACCGGCCGGCGGCAAATACATTTTCGGCAGCCCCCTGATGGACGAAGCGGTTATAAAGGTAAAAGACGGCAAAACCTTCCGCATCATTGCCCACAACAACAGCGCAGCAAATAAATACATCCAAAGCATCAAACTGAACGGACAAGCATACAACGACTACTTCATCCAGTTCAAAGACATAGAAGCCGGCGGTATATTAGAATTTGAGATGGGGGCCACGATGGTAGAGCCTTGAGATCATAAGTATTGTGCTATTAAATGATTATTAGAAATATATCGGATTAGAAAAATGTCATCTTCTTTGTTGAAGAAAACATACCATTGAGTGTTGTCATTCTTTTTAAAAACAGCATAAAGCAATTCTTTTCCGTATCGTTCAAAATAGGGTGGAGCCGGTTTATGCAATCGGCGAGGTAAGGTATTGTAAATATCTAACGTTAAAGAATCTATGTATCTTATCGCATCTTCGGCGAAACCAAAATATTCTTTTTCGTAAAGAATTTCCGATACGTCTTTAAGATATTCTCTTACGCTGGGTGCGAAAATAACTTTCATTTCTTCCGGCTGTATATTTCCTTTATATCCTCGCGAACCCCCTGCATTAATTCTTCTCTTGTCAGACTGTTTTTTATATCTTCATCTGTTATAAGCCTTTCTTTTACTATTAGATGAATTAATTTGTCTCTTCTCTTTATTATGACAGGCTCTTGTTCTGCCATATCAAGATACTTTTTCTGTTCGTTCCGTAGTTGGGTAGGATTGATGACTATCATAACACTAAATTTATATACATAATTATGTACGATTACATATATGCAAATATACGGCTATTTTTTGTACTCTCAATGTTTTTTTAGTGAGTAGTAATTCTTTCTGGTGTTTTCTGTTTTATTCCGTTCTTCTTTTCTTTCTCTGTCGCCACTTTACGAACAGGTAAATGACTCCTGTGAGGATGAGCCAGAGGGGCCAGGCGCTTAGCAGGAAGATGATGAAGTCTACAAAGCCATCCCAACCGGTAGAGAGGGCTTCTTTCAGGCGTTCGACGAAGTTTTCTTTTCTTCCGGGAGTGAATTTGTAATCGTTTTCTTTGCTGATGGCCAGGTCGAGTGTGCTGTAGGCTACCTGATTGCTTAGGTATCGCAGGCGGCCTTCGGCGCTTTCTATCTCTTCTACAAGGCTTCGGATATACTCTTCTACTTCAAGGATCTCTTTGATGCTTTTGGCTTGTTTGAGTAGTTCCTGGTAGCGGAGCAGGTAGCTTCGTTTATTGTTGAGGCGGGTTTCTATATCAACGAATTGCTCAGTTACATCCAGTGTATTGATTTCTTTGTAGCGTATTTCTCCTTTTCCCGATTCAATAGCGGCGATCAGTAGTTCGTAGTTTTCGTTCGGGACGCGTATTTTCAGGGAGAATGTTGATTCGTATGCTTCATGTAGAAGCGTTTCCTGAGCGTAATATCCTTTGTGTTTCATGAGTAAGGAATCGATTCTTTGTTTGGTTGCCTCCAATTCATCCACACGCAGGCCCATTCGTCCGTCTTTAATAATCTTTTTTTGTACGGGAGCCGCCTGTTGCAGAGGGTCTGCCGCGTTTGTCTCTGCATTACCGGCATCAATCTCATCCGCTGCCATTTCATAAGAGGCGCTTTCGCCCATATAGGTACGAGACGAGGGAAGG
>JAISCM010000161.1 GCA_031265595.1 Tannerellaceae bacterium | reverse complement strand
TCGGATGGCGGTTCTTCCCTGAACTTAGGAGCTACTTTCAAACGCTTGTATGCAAACAAGAAATATTTCTACGGTATAATCACCCAATTCTTTTATGTAGGGGCGCAAATAACCGTTTGGTCGTTTACGATACGTTATGCCATGAAGGAACTGTCTATTAATGAAGAAGACGCTTCTCTCTATTATATTCTTTCGTTGGCCTTCTTTATTGGCGCCCGGTTTATCTTTACGGGGCTGATGAAGTATTTCAGCCCGGGTAAGCTCCTGCTGTTTGCTGCCATCATGGCCTCTGTATGTTGCGGAATAACGATGGTATCGCATGGCTATATGGGGGTGGTTAGTTTAATGCTCGTATCGTTCTTTATGTCGCTGATGTTCCCCACCATCTACGGGCTTACCATCACCGGGCTGGGAGATGATACGAAAATAGGCGGTTCGGGGCATATCATGGCTATTCTGGGCGGAGCGGTGATAACGGCTATCCAGGGGATTGTGTCAGACCAGACGGGCATTATCAATTATTCCTATATCGTGCCGTTGCTATGCTTTCTGGTAGTCGTTGCTTTTGGTATATATATAGAAAAGAAACATCCTGTAATCAACTAAAAAAATAATCATGAAAAAGACATTTCCTAAAATCGGTATCCGTCCGGTAATTGACGGTCGCCGTCGCGGGGTTCGCGAATCCCTCGAAGATATGACAATGGGATTGGCCGAAAGAGTCGCCCGGCTGTATAGTGAAACCCTGCGTTACCCGGATGGCTCGCCGGTAGAATGTGTGATAGCCGATACCTGTATCTGAGGCGTGAAAGAAGCAGCCAATTGTGCAGAGAAGTTTGAGAAGGAAGGCGTTGGCGTATCCCTGTCTGTAACGCCCTGCTGGTGCTACGGCTCCGAAACGATCGATATGAATCCTTTCCTGCCTAAAGCTATATGGGGATTTAATGGAACCGAACGCCCCGGAGCCGTTTATCTGGCCGCAGCCTTAGCCGCCCACAGCCAGAAAGGACTGCCGGCATTTGGTATCTACGGAAGAGACGTGCAGGATGCCACCGACCCGGTGATCCCCGAAGATGTGAAAGAGAAGTTGCTTCGCTTTGCCAAAGCAGGATTAGCCGTAGCTTCCATGCGTGGAAAGTCTTACCTTTCCATCGGGACGGTATCGATGGGCATAGCCGGCTCTATTGTGAATGCCGACCTCCTTCAGGAGTATTTAGGCATGCGAACCGAATACGTGGATAGCGCCGAGATCATCCGCCGCCTCCGTCAGGACATATATGATAAAGACGAGTATGAGAAAGCCTTAGCCTGGACAAAAACACATTGTATGCCCAGGGAAGGCGAAGACTTCAATTTGGATACATTCAAAAAGACACGCGAGCAGAAGGATAAAGATTGGGAGTTCGTAGTAAAGCTAACCATGATCATCCGCGATTTAATGACAGGCAACGGCAAACTGAAAGAAATGGGATACGAAGAAGAATCCATGGGACATAACGCCATAGCCGGCGGCTTCCAGGGACAACGGCAATGGACAGACTTTATGCCTAATGGCGACTTCTCCGAAGCCATACTTAATTCGTCTTTCGACTGGAATGGCATTCGCGAACCCTTTATCGTAGCTACGGAAAACGATCACCTGAATGGCCTTGCCATGTTATTCGGAAAGCTACTGACCAATACCTCGCAGATCTTTGCCGATGTACGTACCTACTGGAGCCCCGAAGCGATAGAGCGCGTAAGCGGTTGGAAACCGGAAGGCCTGTCGGCAGAAGGCGCTATCCACCTGATCAATTCAGGCGCCTGCACATTAGACGGCACAGGACAACAAACAAAAGACGGCGAGCCCGCCATGAAGCCTTATTGGGAGATAACGACCGGTGAAGTGGATAAGATGCTGGACGCTACCACCTGGTATCCTGCCTCCTTAGAATACTTCCGTGGCGGAGGCTACTCATCCCATTTCCTCAGCAAGCCGGGAATGCCCATCACCATGAGCCGCCTGAATATGGTAAAAGGAGTAGGCCCCGTTCTGCAGATAGCAGAAGGCTGGACGGCTACCTTCCCCGATCATGTATTCGACATCATCAATAAGCGGACAGATAAAACATGGCCCTCTACCTTCTTTGTGCCGAGAACCACAGGGAAGGGACGCTTCAAGGATGTGTATTCAGTGATGAACTATTGGGGCGCCAACCATGGAGCGATCAGTTACGGCCATATCGGCGCCGACTTGATAGCGATGGCTTCCATCCTTTCCATACCCGTCTGTATGCACAATGTGGATGACGAAAAGATATTCCGTCCTTCTGCCTGGAGCGCATTCGGTTCGGATCCGGAAGGTTCGGATTACAGGGCATGCGCCGCTTATGGCCCCTTATACAAATAGTATGAACATAAGAAAGGCCAGCTCAACACAGAGACGGCCTTCTTGGATACGAATTAAAATATAACATTCGTTATTCAATGATGATTACTCTTGAAAGGTTAAATGTAGAAATGCCATTATCGATACGTATAATGCGAATATCGTGCCAAACTTGTCCATCCTGTTTGCTTTTGTTCGCGATTGGTTGATAATTTGTAGTATAATAAGAGCGCAAAGGGAAAAACCGTTGCGCTCTTGTCATATAGTAGATTGTGGAAAATTTCTACAACTGTGGCGTGATTCCACAATAGGTAGCGTTGCTATGGAAGCATTGTCTTGATTTGTTCGATGATGCCGGATAGTTGTTTTATAATACCCTCCACGGTTTGCGTCCATTGCTGGCCTGATAATTCTTTTCTTTCCAATCGTCTTAATGTGTCTACAAGCGTATGCGCTTCAAGCATTTTAAGTAGCGGAATTAGTTTATGAGCAATTTTGCTTATCTGCTCTTCGTCATTGCCGGATAAGGCTTCTTTCATCAGAAGAAGGCTTTTCCCGGTTTCTTCCGAGAATGTCTGGAGAATGGAAGTGAGGGCTTCTTTATCGTTTTCCGCAAAAGACGTGAGTGAAGAGATATTGATAGGCGTAAGATGAACGGACAGTAATTCGTTTAATAAGGAAATCAATTCGTTTGATGTAAAAGGTTTGCTAAGGAAACCTGTAAAGCCGGCTTTCAGATAGTGCTCCACCTCTTCTTCCGCACTGGCCGAAAGGGCGATGACCGGAATCGTATCAGCGCCGGGTATGCCGGAAGAACGAACCTGTGAGAGTAATTCATACCCGCTTAATCCCGGCATTTGAATATCTGTAAGAATCAGGTCGAAAGAGGCTTTCCCTACTAAGTCTACAACTATGTGCGGATTGGTGATGGGGATGACGTTTACCTGATTTCGTTTTAATAGCTCTGTAGTTAGTTTGATCTGGGCATGATCGTCGTCTACTACTAAGCAGTTTATTTTACGATCCGGGATAGCTGTTAATCTCGTTTCTTCTTTATCGGGTATTTCTTCGCTGACTTCCTCATCCGATACGTGTAGCGGGAGTGTGATGGTAAATTCCGAACCTTTGCCTGATACACTCTGCAAGGTTATCTGTCCGTCCATTAACGACAGCAGCTTTCCTGTGATAGAGAGGCCTAATCCGAAGCCTTCTGTTTTTTCAGCTTCATTGAGGCGGGTAAATTCTCCGAATATCTTCTTTTGTTCGTCATCGGCAATACCGGGGCCTTCGTCTTTTACGGATACGAGCAGAAGGGGTGTTCCATCATCCGTCTGGCTGACGGATACGTTCATCCATACGTTTCCTTTCGGCGTGAATTTTATGGCGTTAGACAATAAATTGCCTACCACCTGGCGGATACGTACCGTATCTCCGCTATAGGCTTGCGTGGCGGAGGCGTTCTCTATATTCATCGTAAACTGTAACTTCTTTGCATCGGCCAAGGGTTTAAAGCCGGTATATATCTCTTTGAATAAAGAAGGGATAAGGAAAGGCGCCGGATGTATCTCCATCTTGCCGGACTCCAGGCGGTGAAAGTCCAGCAGGTCATTCACCAATGCCAGGATATGTTTGGCCGAAACATTCATGTTTTCCAAGTAATCCTTTTGTGTTTCGTTGGGCTCATTTTTCCGTAATAGTTCGATATATCCCAGTATGGATGAAAGCGGGGCCCGTATATCATGGCTGATGGTGAGCATTAGTTTTTCACGGCTTTGCAGCAGATTCTCAGCGTATAGCTTTGCCTTTTCCAATTGGTTGCGATAGTACCGGCTTCGCCAAATATCCCTGATGGTAAGAGAGAGGAAGAATAGAAAGATAACAATCGCTATGATAGAGATAGTAGCCAGATGCCGGGAAGCGCTATGGATCATGGTTTGCTTTTCCAGCTCTTCTTCTTGTAATTTGTGGATCTCTTTTTCTTCTATGGCCACAAGCACACGGTTTATTTCATTGGTAATGATATTATTGTTTTTATGGAGTTCATTCGTGCGCTTTGTCAGGGTCAGGGTAAGTTGTTCGCGTTCCTGCGCAATGCCTTTCTGTACGTTGAGCAGTGCGTTGGCTACTTCTTTCGATGGGTCGTAGGCATTTAGCAATGAATCTGTCTGGGTACGGCTGGTGACGTTTACACGGATCGTCGTATCTTCTTTCGTTGGGACGAATGCTTCCGCCAGTCGTTTAAAGAATCCCTTTTTCCCCCGCTGGGTGACTAAGGTGTCTTTGGAGCTTTCTTCCTGTTTGTTGATTTCCCATTCTTTGGACTGTTCACGGGGGGCTGACATCTCTTTTGCGATGTTTTTAGCATACACATTTTTCATTTCCAGCATCGTTTCGAGGAGCAGTTTGGTATTATCCCGTTTCTTCTCTACTAAGAGACTAATGGTATCTATCTTTCCCCAATTGGGCGGATCAATGGAGCGCAGGGAATCCATCTGGATATGTACCTGATCCATTACTTCATTGAATCTCTCAAATTCCGCCTGGGGATCGACAGCAAACAATGTATACGTCTCCCCTTCATACAGAAGGGATAATACATTTGTTATGAGATAGATCTTTTCCATCGGCGTATCGTCTATATTCCGGTTTCCGGCCATTTTCGAAACCAGATTGAATATATACAATACAGCAACTGTTGCTATAACGATCAAGGATACATATCCTAAAATAACTTTCCGGGTCAGGTGTTCTTTCTTTTCAGCCATGGTATGATTTTTTATCTTAACGGGTTTTACTCATCATCATACGATATATTCCATTTATTCATCATTTCAAAATCTAATTTTTTCAGGCCCACTTTCCAGAAGGGCACCGGGTCGTCGTGATCGTCCAGATACATACGGCTCCGTACCGTAAACGCTTCGTTTGTCAGCGCCAGCGATGGGTCTGCCTCGTTTGTTTCAATGCCTCCTATATCCAGCAAGGTATGGAAAACGCTGTTTGTGCTTACCGGCAAGGCCTTATGTTCTACGGCCTGCCGGTATTTCTCCGGATAAGACTGTTGGAAGCTATCCGAAAACCATACTAAATAAGGTATATGCAACTGGTAGTACGTGGGGATGGGAGAGGCATGTAAATAGCGGGCGCGGGCGTCGTCGAAAATATCTTCTCCATGATCGCTCAGGTACAGCATAGACGAACAGGCGCCTGATTTCTCCAGTATACTTACTACTTCGCCCAGTACATAGTCTGTAAATACGATGGAATTGTCGTACGCATTCCTCAACTGATTTTTGCAGGTAGCGCGGATCCGGTCTGATTTATCCGGCGTATAAAGGGCAAATTCTTTCGGATACCGCTCGGAGTAATTAAAATGGGAACCATAGGTATGAAGCACGATAAATAAATTGCCTTCCGCATCATCTACCTCTTTCTGTAAATAAGGAAGGATCGCATCATCGTGTAAAGAGGTAAGATACGAGCCTGTATGATAATCGCTCATGTCTATATAGGTATCGGCCTCCCGGTAAAACGTGCTTATCAACGACCCTGTCAGTTTCTGATTTACAATAGCGACGGTGTGAAAACCGGCTTCTTTGAACGCTGTTATGATACTTTTCTTCTGATAGAGAATATCATAATCTTCCGCACTTGCCGCAGATAGTATGATCGGAACGCTTTTATGCGTATTATTGGATTGTGTGACGGCGTCTTTAAAAGCCACAAGGCCCGGCAGTTTCTCCATACGCGGGCTTGTTTCGCGCTCGTATCCGTATAGGCTCCATTCCATTGCGCGGGCCGTTTCTCCTACTACCAGGACGTAGATTTCCCGGTTGTTATCCACCTGAACCGGTTTGCTTGCATTAAAAGTAAAATCGGCCGATGTAAGATGGTAGTTCTTATTCTTGTTGGCCTTATCGAATGCAAAATACAGGTTATACAAAGCATTCACCGGATAAATATCCTTTTTTACAGAAAAGGCATGCCCTTGCAGGAACGACAAGCCGCTTGATAGCGCGCCCACTAAAAACAGCAAGAGGCTGATCTCTCCCCATTTTTTACGAAACTTGTCTGGCAGGCGGTCTTTTACTTTGATAGAATAGGCCGCCAGGCATAAAGTAGGAAGGGTATACAACAGAAAGACACAGACGATCACCAGAAAGATGTTTCCAAGCAATTCGCTGGCTTCCGAAACATTAGAACTTGTCAGATTCAGATACATATCGACAGCAATGACGGACTCGCCAAAAAGGTGCAAAAGAACCAATTGCCCGCCATCAAGAATCACTTTGGGAAGAAGTATCCAGACAATAATCCCCGGCTTGCGAAACAACAATAGCATCCCCAGCCAGATAGCCAAAGGTATAATAACAGACGCAATACCCACTGTAACAGGCATCGGGTCTGTAACAAACAATACACAATTAGGGACGATAAACAACAACCCAAACAGAAAATATAAGTGTTTCTGTACAGACAGCCATTTTTTTATCTCTATCAAACTATTCATCTTCATCAATCATCAATTTAAAAATTTACAAAGTTATTCCTTCTTAATGAATATCATATCAATAAGGTACACAAAAAAAGTTATTATCTTCGGAAAACACCAATTGAAAGCTGAAAGATATAACTCCTTACCTACTTTTACTCCTGCACCTGCTCTTCTTCCAATACAGCAAATAAGCCGTTTCTTCATACAAAACTATTAAAAAGATCGCATCAGTTTCCTGTTTTTGTGGTATCCTATTGATCGTCTCACCCAGGTGATACAAGTGTCTCACCCGGGTGATACACCTGTCTCACCCGGGTGGTACATCTGTCTCACCTGGGTGAGACGATCAGAGGTACACCAAGGAAATACGAAACAGATACGATCCCGCCAATAGTTTTGTACGAAGAAACGGTTACTTTTCGGTAATGACTTCCGCAGCCGCAGGTCGATGACCTACGGTTATGAAAATATAACCCTTTCGGGCTGTGCCTGACGGAGAGTATCGCTGATTTCCGAAAAGGATGCATCCCTATCCCGCGTGAATCTAAAATCGTCCGAAATAACTGGTATGAAATTTATTTACAAAGTAATGCTGATTTTTGCTTTTTTATTCAATAGATTTCACTATATTCGTTCATTCAATAACCAACTGATTATGGCGAAGTTTAAATCTTATGCTATTGCACTTCTGCTCTTTGCCGCGTTGAGCGCCTATGGGCAAAACTGGGAAGACATCCAAATTGCCCTCTATAAGGGCGAAACGGTGGGATATATCATCACCGGCAAGACTGTTCTTAGCCCAGACGAACCCGATACGTTGTCCCCACACTGTTATGTGATGCCTGCAAACGACCTTGTGGACATCATCAGCGGTTGTCGCCGCATCGCCAACGGCCTCTACCTTGCCCACGCCGGAGAGAACAGGATTGCTGTCCAGTATTGCAGGTATTACAGCGAAACGCTGCCACCGGGATTCATCGGCGGACGCCATGTTACGCGCGTAAGGAATATGGTAGAGCGAAGCAACGTAGTATACTTGGCAATGAACTTCGATCCGGGCAAGGTGTATGTGATAAATTACGATCTCACCGGCAAGGAAGGCAACGCAGGCCGCGGCATTTTGTTCTCGATAAATGAGGCTACCGATACCCAGTCAATCGAAAATCTCGACAACCTCAACAAATATATCGTCACCGAAGATTATTACAAAGCATACCTCGAATACTCCGGGCAGCATCGAGGCGAGATGAACGGTACCTACATTACCAAAGACGGCGCAAGGCAACTGACCCTCTCAGGCGAGAATTACGTAGTTCGGAACTTTGACAAACTCGCCGGCAAAACCACCATGCAGGAGGGGCGGTACTGGTTCAACGAACAGACCCTGATCCTGTGTTCCGACACCCTCAGAAGCGTGACACAGGCAATACGGGGCAGCTCGCCCAGGGAGCGCATTGAGAACGTAAGTACGATCGAAGTTATGTATTACACACAGCAAGGCGATACGCTGGGGTTAATCGCTAAGGGCGCCATCAAGCATACCCCTGTAGAATATGTAAAAAGCGCTGTTGCGCCGGATGATCTTGGAGAGCCGGCGCCGGGTGGGTCGCTCAAGCAATCCACAAGCGGCATGGTGACCACAGACATAGCATGGCATCTGGACGACGGCGTTTTGACCGTCAGCGGTAAGGGTGATGTTCCGGGCGATCCTTCGTGGGGAGTAGTACTGCCCAACGTCACGAGCGCAATAATCAGCGACGGCATCACAAGCCTCGGCCACCACGCCTTTGCGATGGGCAAACTGACCTCGCTGGTTTTGGGAGCCGATATGTCGAGCCTCAAAACATACGCGCTGTTCAACTGCAAGAACCTCACGCGCATCGAGGTACGAAATCCCGTGCCGCCAAGTGTCGGAGCATTTGTTTTTATGGGCGTCCCGGTCAAGCGGATAACCCTTGTCGTCCCCGCCGGAGCCAAAGCCGCATATATGAAAAATAGCGCCTGGAAGAAATTCGGAGAAATAGTGGAAAAATAGTGGACGGCTGCAATATCGTTATGACGGTTAATCCTCTTCCAATAATTCCTGCACCTGCTCCTTAGTAAGGTTTGTCAGGAAAACAACGTCTTCAATAGGTGTTTTCCTTTGTAATAACCTAATCGCAACCAGCTTACGCTCATCTATTCTCGCGCAATCTGCAATATCGCGAAGTTCATAACTTTGTTTTAAAGTTCTTTTATACGTTTCCATTTCCGTTGATAATTCACAAAATTACAATTTATTTTAATTCGTCTCTCCATCGTTGTATTTGTTTTTTTCGTTTTACTATAGTGCATGTTTAAAAGATATATATAAAAAACACTATATTTGTAACTGTTTTAATTAATGTTGATTTGGATACAAGAATTAAATTAAGAGTTCAAGGATTGACGAACAGTCAGATACAGTCTGGCGCATACGCTTTGATACTTGCCGAAGAGAAAGGGCCCCGGCGTATCCCGATTATCGTAGGGACAATGGAGGCGCAGTCTATTGCTATCGCTTTAGAAAAGATAAATCCTCCGCGTCCCCTTACGCACGACCTTTTTTCCGCCTTTTTGCAGGCTTACGAAATTCGTTTGCTTGAAGTATTCATTTATAAATTTGAAGATGGTATTTTCTTCTCCGAATTGCTTTTCGATAATGGAATGCAGCGGGTGCGCCTTGACTCCCGTACGTCGGACGCCATAGCCATTGCTCTGCGTGTACAATGTGATATATACACTACGGAAGGGATCATACGGGAATGTGGCGTGGTGCTGGAAGACCCATCCCTTTTTGACGATGAGGAAGATAAAGAAGAAGAGGATTTAATGTATGACCTCGAACCCGACGAAATAAAAGACGAGGCTCAATTGCAAAAATGGCTTTCCCTGTTGGAAACCGACGAAATTGAGACGCGCCTGCAAGAGGCCATCGAAAATGAGAATTATGAATATGCCAAGATGTACAGAGACGAATTACATCGCAGGAAAACAAAAAGAGAATAACCCATGATTGAACCGGCAGGATTTAGTATCATTTCACTTCTACGCGGATTGACAGGAATGATATGCGTGCTTGGGGTATGCTATCTGTTTAGCTATGACCGCAAACATATTGATTGGAAATTAGTAGGCGGAGGATTATTCCTCCAGTTGGTTTTGGCCTTGTCTATACTGTACATCCCGGCCATAGGGATTGTTTTTGAGTGGGTAGGCAAAGCGTTTGTGAAGTTGATGGATTTTACCCATGCCGGCATCACGTTTTTACTGGGCGGCGCATTGGCAGATAAGTCCAATTTCAGTTTTCTGCTCCACTCATTGCCTATTGTGATCTTTTTTTCAGCCCTGGTTTCGCTCTTGTATCATTGGGGAGTTATCCAGCGGATCGTGGGCGCCTTTTCATGGGTGCTCCGGCGTTTTATGAATATATCAGGCTCGGAAGGGCTTGTGGCCTCGGGAAATATTTTTATGGGAATGACCGAATCGCCCGTACTGATCAAGAACTATTTACCGTCGATGAACCGGTCGGAGATATTTCTGGTAATGGTTTCCGGCATGGGGACGATTGCCGGCTCCGTAATGGGGGCATACGTCGGGATGCTGGGCGGCAACGATCCTGTATCCAGGGTGCTATTTGCCAAACACCTTTTGTCGGCCTCCGTGATGGCTGCTCCCGGAGCGATCGTGATAGCCAAGATGCTTTGTCCGCAAACCGAACCGGTAAGCGATACGGTTGTCGAGATGGAGAAGATCAATAAGCAATCTACCTCGCTGGATGCCTTAGCCGCCGGCACTTCAACAGGCGTTAAACTACTGGTGAATATCGCAGCCATGCTGTTAGTCTTCATCGGGCTGGTAGCTTTAGTAAATTACATTTCGAGCAACATAATAGGCCATTATACCGGGCTGAATGAATGGATCCGGGAATTTACGAACGGAAAATCCGACGGATTTACCTTTCAGTTCATCACCGGAACAATCCTGGCTCCTTTTATGTGGCTGATAGGCGTCCCGGCAGATGACATCATGGTGGTCGGTTCTCTTTTAGGACAGAAAACGATACTGAATGAGTTCGTAGCCTACGCCCAAATGCAGGAATGGAAAGCGGCCGGTATGTTTATCTATGAAAAGTCCATGCTGATGTCTACCTATATATTATGTGGCTTTGCCAATATATCGTCTATCGGTATATTATTGGGAGGAATGGGCGTTTTGGCCCCTGAGAAGCGCAGTATGATCACCCGCTTTGGTTTCCCGGCAATGATAGGGGGAGCGCTGGTATCTGTTATGTCGGCAACGATTATCGGAATGATCTTAGGCTAAGCCCCATGCAATTATTCTACGCGCCCGATATAAGCGCCGTCCGGGAATTGCCGGAAGAAGAAGCAAGGCATGCCCTGCGCGTACTACGCCTGACGGAAGGAGACGAGATAGATCTGGCCGACGGCAAAGGCTTCTTTTACAAAGCCGTGATCCGTTCTTCCAATCCCAAACACTGCCATATCGACGTGATCGCCCGGCAGGAGCAACCTCCCTTATGGAATTTCGATTTACATCTGGCCGTTGCTCCCACCAAGAACATCGACCGGATGGAATGGCTCTGCGAAAAATCAACCGAGATCGGTATAAACCAACTGACCTTCCTGAATTGCCGCTTCTCCGAAAGGCGGGAAATAAAACTCCCCCGGTTGGAAAAGATACTGATCAGCGCAATGAAGCAATCACAGAAAGCCACCCTGCCCAAACTAACCGGAATAACAGACTTCCATACATTTATACAACACCCTTTTCAAGGCAGAAGATTTATCGCCCATTGCCATGAAGGAGAGAAAAGCGCCTTAAAACAACGATACCACCCCAAAGAAGCCGCCCTGATACTGATAGGCCCCGAAGGTGATTTCAGCCCCGAAGAAGTAGCTGCCGCCATAAAAGAAGGATTCGAACCCATCTCATTAGGAAAGAGCCGCCTCCGGACAGAAACGGCCGCTCTAACAGCCATCCATACCATCCACCTGCTGAATGAAGAAACCCCAAAGGGTCAAAACAATTCATAATTTATAATTCATAATTCACAACATAATTGTATTTTTGAAAAAAAGAACGATGAAAAGAAAGATATATGACGAATTGCTTACATGGAAAAACCGGCCCGGCAGAATGCCGCTGCTTGTCAACGGCGCGCGTCAGGTAGGTAAAAGCTATATTTTACAGGCATTCGGAAAGCGGGAATTCGACAATTGTATCATTGTAAATCTTGAAACAGACAAAGCGTTAGCATTAAAATTTGAAGAAGGCATTACGCCAATACCGATCATCCAATATATCGAATCGGTACATTCGCAGCGTATTATCCCGGGCAAGACATTGGTCGTCTTCGATGAAATACAAGCTTGCGAAAGAGCGTTGACCTCGCTGAAGTACTTCTGCGAACAAACGCCCCAATACCATATTATTGCCGCAGGCTCTTTGCTGGGCGTAGCGATCAACCGCAACAACTATTCGTTTCCTGTAGGAAAAGTGAATGAGCTTACGCTATTCCCTATGGACTTTGAGGAGTTTCTATGGGCGTTGGGCCGAGAAAACTTTGCCACGCTGATCCGTGAGCGCTACGAATCGGATGAGCCTTTAGATGTACATTCAATGGCGATTGACTTTTATAATAAATATTTAATTGTAGGAGGCATGCCTGCTGCCGTTAAAGAGTTTATCAACACCAGTAGCTTTGTGGCGGTTGCCGATATTCAAAACAGGATTCTGAACGAATACATCGCTGATATGGCTAAATATGCCGAACCGGCTACCAGCATAAAGATCCGTGCATGCTATGAATCCATCCCCGTTCAATTGGCAAAAGAAAATCATAAATTCCAATACAATGTTGTTCAGAAAGGAGGAAGCGCCACCCTTTTCGGCGAAGCAATCGAATGGCTCAAATATGCAGGCGTAATTCTTAAATGCCAGAAAACAAATCATGGAACGCTGCCGGTTAAGGTTTATGCAGACCTGAGCGACTTCAAATTATACCTGTCTGATACGGGAATGCTTACGATGCAGTCCGGGATAATAGCACAGGTGATCCTTTCGCCTCTCGAAACGGATAATTCCTTTCTCGGCTCAATTGCTGAAAACTATATCGCACAAGCTTTTGCCGCCAATCAGATACCGCTATACTATTGGAAGAACGATCATACGGCAGAGGTGGATTTCGTAATCCAGAAAGGTATTGACGTTATACCGGTTGAAGTAAAAGCAGGCCTACGGGTACGTTCTAAAAGCCTGGGGATATTTATGGAAAAGTATAAATGCCCGTATGGAATCCGCTTATCCAAAAAGAACTTCGGTTTTGAAAATGGTATAAAATCAGTCCCTTTATATGCCGCCTTTTGTATTTAATAAACCCAAAATATATGACTAAACCCATTCTATACACCATCTTTGCCCTTTTGTTAATTGGTAATTCAGGCTATGGCAGGGAGAAATCACACTATAAGTGCGCTTACCAATTCGATTTTTTAAGCGATACCGTTTCTATGGGGTATTTCAGGCAGGAGATTTATATTGTACAAATTGGCGATAAGCTGACAAAAGGTTTTACATACCAGAGATTCTACTTAGACTCGCTTGAAAAACAGTCGCCGGATTTGTTTTGGACACTTTTTAATACTACACTCGAAAAAGCTATGGGGGAAATGAGAAGAACCGGAGATGCGTCATACATGAATAATAACAGTTTCCATCCGGGATACTTTCAGTCCGACCTGTATAAAGATTACAAGAAGAAGGAAATCCGGGTAAGAGATAATATTTCTATCCAAAGCTTTACCTACAAAGATGAACTTACGCCGCAGAACTGGGAAATACTAAGTGATACGGCAACCATATTGGGATACGGCTGCCAGAAGGCACAATGCCATTGGAGGGGAAGAGACTGGGAAGCATGGTTCACCACAGAGATCCCTCTAAGCGAAGGCCCGTGGAAGTTCTACGGTTTGCCCGGTCTGATAACCAAACTGCATGATACGGCAAAGCATTATAGTTTTGAACTGATCGGCTTCCGGAAATAGAAGAACCTATCGACACACAAATACCAAAAGACAGCAGGCAAATAGGGCGTAAAGAATTTATAGAGACAAGCTTCGGGAAAAAAGGAGAGATGATGGCCAAAACCAATCTGGCGAAAATAGGAATTGTCAATTCAGAACCGGCCAGGCTAAACTATGATTACATTGAACGGGATTACAAATGAAGCAAATCCGATTAAAACACATACTCTTTACACTCGTTTTATCCTTTAGCCTGCCGCCTGCCTTTTCGCAGTCCATCCATATCACCGGAAAGGTAACCAATGAGAAAAAGGAAGCGGTGGAAAGGGCGCATGTCATGCTAAGGCATAAGGGCGGAGGGAGAATCAGCGCCTTTACCCAAACGGCGGAAAC
>JAISCM010000218.1 GCA_031265595.1 Tannerellaceae bacterium | reverse complement strand
GGGCCGAATATGATCGTAGACGATGGCGGCGACGCTTCCCTGCTGATACATTGGGGATACAAAGCGGAGAACGACGCCGAAACCATCAACCGCAAGGGCGGCAACCACGAAGAGCAGGTGATACTGGATACGATCCGCCGTATCTTAGGCGAAGACAACGGGCGATGGCATCGTACGATAGCCGAGATGAAAGGCGTATCGGAAGAAACCACCACGGGCGTACACCGTATCTATCAAATGATGGAGAAAGGCGAACTGCTGGTACCTGCCATCAATGTGAACGACTCGGTAACGAAATCGAAGTTTGACAATCTGTATGGCTGTCGCGAATCCTTGGCCGACGGTATTAAAAGGGCTACGGATGTGATGATTGCCGGAAAGGTAGTGGTAGTGGCCGGGTATGGCGATGTGGGGAAAGGTTGCTCTCACTCCATGCGTTCGTATGGCGCCCGGGTGCTTGTAACCGAAATAGACCCGATCTGCGCTTTGCAGGCGGCGATGGAAGGCTTTGAAGTAACAACGATGGAGGAAGCCGTGAAGGAAGGAAACATTTTTGTGACCACCACCGGCAACCGCGATATTATCACCATCGACCACTTAACCCAAATGCCCGACCAGGCAATTGTGTGCAATATAGGACATTTCGACAATGAGATACAAGTAGGCAAACTGATGGATTATCCCCATATAAAGCATACGAACATCAAGCCGCAGGTAGATAAATACACCTTCCCCGACGGGAAGAGTATCTTCTTATTGGCAGAAGGCCGTTTGGTGAATCTGGGATGCGCCACCGGGCACCCTTCTTTTGTAATGAGTAACTCATTTACCAATCAGGTATTAGCGCAAATGGACTTATGGGAAACGGCGTATGAAGTAGGCGTTTACCGCCTTCCTAAGCGACTGGATGAAGAAGTAGCCCGCCTGCACCTGGAACGGATCGGCGTAAAGCTTACCCGGCTCACACCGGAGCAGGCTGATTATATCGGCGTCTCTGTAGGCGGCCCCTATAAAGCGGATCATTACCGGTATTGATCAATAAATGCGCTGAACACATGAAAGAAAAGCCAGTAACGAAAGATTCGCGTATCGTCTACTATATAGTGGGATTGGTTGTTGTTTTCCTCCTCTCCTTCACGTATATATTCGATAAGAAGCTGGATTTGAATGGAGATAATGCCGAATACTATGTATTGGCAACCTCCATTGCCGGCGGGCATGGCTATTCGGATATTACGAATGAGGCCCACCCTCCTTCCAACCTGTTTCCTCCGGGCTATCCTTTGCTGATGGCTGCGATACGAATAGTTACCGATAGCATTATCGCACAGAAGGCGTTGAACGGGCTCTTTTTGTTGGCGTCGGCCCTCCTCCTCTTCTTCTTTATCAGGAAAGCTACATTGCCGGATGCTATGGCCTTCGTAGCATCTGCCATTCTCTTGCTGAATTATCAGGTATTGCATTTTGCTACGATGATGATGAGCGAGATGTCTTTCCTGTTTTTTACAGCGCTATCCATCTGGTTCTTGTGTAAGATGGATAAGGAAAAGCCGTTTTGGAAAGACCCTTATTTCTATTCGCTTATCGTAACAGTTGCCTATGCCTACCATATCCGCACGCAGGGTATGGCGCTGGTGGCCGCTGTGATTGGATACTTTTTGTTTACAAAGCGTTGGAAACAACTGCTTGCCTTTGCCGGCGGTTTTGCTGTCTGCCTACTTCCCTGGATGCTTCGGAATAAGATAGCCGGCGTAGGCCAAAGCCGCTATGTAAGTATGATAGCCATGTCTAACCCCTGGCGTCCGGAAGAAGGCACATTAGGGGTGGGAGAGGTACTCAGCCGGTTTTTCGAGACATTCCGGATGCTGCTAACAAAAGCCGTCCCCAATTCCATCCTGCCCTACGCCTCTGTAGACTACAATGCTGCAACAACCATAGGAGAATGGGGGATAGCCCTCCTCTTATTTGCTTTGATAGGGATCGGGATGTGGCGGTTTGGCAAGTGCGGGTACTTCTTTTTGTTTTATACAATAGCAACCTTTGGCGTTATCTCCTTATTCAGTACGCCAAGTGAAAACCGGTATATCACCCCCCTGCTCCCCTTCCTCGAAGCCAGCTTGCTGGTAGGCCTGTATACCGTATTATCAGCAGGGATAAAGAAAATGAACGTAGCCAACCAATGCTCTCCCTGGCTATTGCTTGTGCTCACATTCTTCTCTTACCCAAAGCTGGAGCAACTGCATGCACGAAACAATGCACCCTATCCCCCCCCCTACCAGAACTACTTTACGATAGCAGAAGAAGTACATAAACAACTACCGCCAAGCACAGTAATATGTTCCAGAAAACCATCGCTTTTCTATATGTTCGGCAAGACGGCTGTTTCTTCCTACTTATGGACAGAAGACGATAAGGCGCTGCTCAAAGGCTTGATCGATACAAAAACAGACTATGTAGTACTCGAACAATTAGGCTACAGCTCCACGCCCCGCTACCTCTATCCGGCCATACAAAGCCATCCCGAATTATTCCCAATAGTAATGCACCTGCCCAACCCCGACACCTATCTGCTAAAGTTTGAGAGGGAGAAAGCAATAGCGAAATTAGGTCTGCAATAAATGAACAAGCAATTAAAAGACATATTAATAAATAAATCCAATAATTTAGTTGTCCAGCTATTACGCTATACATTCGTTGGCGGATTGGCCTTTATTGTAGATTTTGGTTTGCTCTTCATTTTAACCGAATTTGCCGGACTTTACTATTTGGTATCTGCCACATGTTCATTTCTTGCCGGATTATTGGTTAATTATTATATCAGCACGATATGGGTATTTGGTTCATCGCCTTATAAAAAAGGAATGGAATTTCTTCTTTTCGCTATAATTGGTATCATAGGCTTAGGACTTAACGATTTATTGATTTGGGTATTCACAGAGAAAGCAGGGATTTATTATATGCTGTCGAAACTGCTGACGGCCGTACTGGTTTATCTGTGGAACTTCCTGGGAAGGCGATATCTTATATTTAACAAAGAAAATTAATGTTATATGATACAGACAAACAAACAAGCAATCATTGTAGGAGCAGGGCCGGCAGGTTTAACCGCAGCCTGTGAATTGCTGAAGAGAAGCGATATTCATCCCGTCGTATGTGAAGAATCAAATGATATTGGAGGAATATCCAAAACGGTAGAACATAACGGCAACAGAATAGATATTGGAGGGCATCGGTTTTTCTCTAAAAATGATACCGTGATGAAATGGTGGCAAGAAGTGATGCCTATTCAGGGGAAAGCCTCGAAGGATGATCTGCTTGTTCCAACAGATAAAGAATTAGTTGAAAACGGCCCCGACCCGGAAACGATCAATCGGGTGATGCTTATCCGAAGACGTATTTCAAGGATTTTTTATTTAAAAAGCTTCTTTGAATATCCGATTTCCCTAAAGTTTGAAACGTTCCGCAATATGGGCTTTATCCGTACAATGAAAGCCGGATTTGGATATATATGGTCTGTTGTCTTCAAAAGAAAAGAAAATTCATTGGAAGACTTTTATATCAATCGTTTCGGAAAGCCTTTGTATAAAATGTTTTTTGAAGATTATACAGAGAAAGTCTGGGGAATGCATCCTTCCAAATTGGGTGCAGACTGGGGAGCCCAACGTGTGAAAGGGCTTTCTTTATTGGGTGTGATCACCCATATCATTAAAAAATTAGTATCTTCCAGGCAGACGATCGAACAGAAGAATGCAGAGACGTCGCTTATTGAACAGTTTATCTACCCCAAATCAGGACCAGGACAATTATGGGAGACCGTAGCTTCGGACATTGAAGAAAAAGGAGGTGATGTTTATAAGAATTGCAAAGTAACGGGGATACGGGTAGAGAATAATAAAGTAACCGAGGTAGAAACAGAAGAAAACGGGACGCCTCAAACCAAACCTT
>JAISCM010000005.1 GCA_031265595.1 Tannerellaceae bacterium | reverse complement strand
ACCACCCATTCTATCCTGAACGATAAGAAGCAGGCATATACCTTGCTGGGGATGACGTTCGAAGCCAAGGCAGACAAGGCCGAAATCTCCTTCAAAGCCGCCGGATACTACGACCGGCTGAAGAGCGTTTCCTCCCTGAAGCTGCTCTATGAAAGGACAGAAGGCGTGGCGATGCAACTGGCCTGTAATGCCTCTCCCGATACGATTTACCAGTCCTTATCGTCGGCCAATGTGATAGACCAATATAGTGTACGGGGCGATAGCATCGTGGAAGGCCGTTTTACCTTTACCGATGCAAAAGGCTTCCGGACGCTGGGGATTGCCCTGGAAGATGAGGTAGGGGTGGTAGTAGATAACTTCTCTTTGCGCGGTAACTCCGGTTTGCTGATGGAGCGCCTTACTCCTGCGGACTGTGAGTCGTTCGATAAGATACGCCATTATGATTTGATTATCCTGCAATATGGCTTGAATGTGATAGACGAAGAGATGCTTCAATACGGATGGTACAGGGCGCGGATGGCGCTGGTGGTCAATCACCTGAGAAGCTGTTTTCCCGGAACAGACTTTCTGCTGCTGGGCGTATCAGACCGTTGCAACCAATACAATGGCGAATTTAAGACCATGCCTGCCGTATTAGCCCTTTTGCATACGCAGCGGCAGATAGCGCGGCAGGCCGGTATCCCTTTCTGGAACACATTCGGCGCCATGGGAGGCGAGAATAGTATGGTAAAATTTGTAGACAAAGGGTGGGCAAGCAAAGACTACACCCACCTGAGTTTTCGCGGCGGAAGAGAAATCGCCAAAAGTTTAATAGGAGCATTGCTGCTGGAAAAGGAATTTTATGACAAAGCAGAACAAACGGTTCAATAATATAGTACGCATAGCTATCGTAGCCTGCCTGATAGCCTTGATCGTAGGAGGGGTACAAATAATGTATGCTGCCACACATAAAGCGTCTGCCGCTAAACAAGGCGCCCACGATGCGAAGCCGGTAGCGCTGGCGCCGCTCAGGCCAACGATTATATCGGATACGGTACGTTCTTCATTGACATTTGTTATTGATTCGCTCTGCAAGGTAAACGACCCGCATCATTCGTTAGACGCTTTCTTCTCGGAATTAGACCTGTTGAGCAGGGGGGCGGATACGGTTGTTTCGGTTGTACACATAGGCGATTCGCATATACAAGCCGGATACCTTAGCGGACGCGCCATGCGACTGATGCATCAGCAATACGGAAATGCCGGGCGAGGCTGGGTATCTCCGCTAAGGATAACACGAACAAACGAGCCTGCCGACTATGCTATTTCTACCATCGTAAAAGAATGGACGATAGGACGCTGCATACAGAGCATCCCCAAAACCCCGTTAGGGCCTGGCGGCATGGGGATACATACCGTATCTCCCTTTGTTAATTTCGACCTGGCGGTAACGCCGGTAAATGGCGCCGGTTATGAATTTAACCGGGTGGTGCTGTATCGCGGCGAACGGTCTATGCCGATGCTCCCTTCCGGCTCTTTCCGTGATTCGGCCGAAGTGTTCAGAAGCCATACCCCCCCTGTGCCGGGCGTTGCAACGGATACATTCTATATAGACTGCCTGGCAGACAGCCTGCCATTGCAAACCACAAGGCGTAAGGAGGGGACAGATTCGCTTCTTCCGGCCACCTCCTTCGATAATCTGTATTATGGCTTCAACCTTACCAATGGCGGCTCCGGGATACTGTACCACTCGGTAGGGGTAAATGGCGCCATGTTTGTTAATTATACAGACGACAGCTACGTAAAGAGGCTTGCCTTGCTGAATCCTTCGCTGCTGATCATCTCGCTGGGAACGAACGAAACGTTCGGCAGGCGCTTCTCTACCGCCGAATTATCCGGGCAGATCGTCTCCTTTCTTTCTTTGGTAAAGAAGTATATGCCACAGGCCGCTATCGTGCTGACTACGCCTCCCGAATGTTACAAACGGGTATGGGTAAATAAGAAACGCACGTATGTAAGGAATGAAAATACCGAACGGGCAGCCAAAGCTATTGCCGCAGTAGCCGCAGAGGAAGGGATCGCTTACTGGGATATGTTCGCCGCTACGGGCGGCAAAGGCTCTTCCAAAAACTGGTTCAACGGCAAATGGATGGGGCGAGATCGTATCCACTTCAATAAAGACGGCTATACAGAACAAGGAACGCTACTGTTCAACGCATTGATGAACCTGAAAATAGAAAGAGAAAATGATTGATACGTTACTGACTGATATAGGAGGCTTCTTCTCCGGCTTGTCGTGGGAGAAGGCGGTTGGGCAATTCGTTTACCAGCCGAATGCGCCCATGTTGTTCAGCAGCGGTATGTTCTTCTTTCTTTTTATAGGCTTCCTTATTATTTATAAATCGCTCAGGAAGCATTTGTTGATCCGTATTATTTATGTAACTATCTTTTCATTCTATTTTTATTATAAGAGTAGCGGGTTATGGTTTCTACTGCTGATAGCTACTGCCACTTCCGATTTCTTTATCGGGCGAAGGCTGGTTCTTACAGCCTCTCCGGCGATCCGTAAACTGTTGGTTGTGGTAAGTCTTTGTGTCAATCTGGGAGTGTTGGCTTATTTTAAGTATTTCAATTTCCTGATGGATATAGGCGCCCGGTTGGTGCATGAGGCCGGTGTATTAATAGGAAACGGGACGCTTCAAAGCGTGGCCTACAAGCCGGAAGACATCTTTCTGCCCGTAGGGATATCGTTCTTTACCTTTCAGTCGCTGAGCTATATTATTGATATTTACAGGCGGCAGTTGGAACCGCTTTACCGGTGGATAGACTATGTGTTTTACGTTTCCTTCTTCCCCCAGTTAGTTGCCGGGCCGATTGTACGGGCGCGCGAGTTCATCCCGCAGATGTATAAAGAACTACTCGTCACCCGCGAACAGTTTGGCGAAGGCCTCTTCCTTATCTTTTGCGGATTGTTTAAGAAGGCCGTGATCTCCGACTACATCAGCCTTAATTTTGTAGACCGTATCTTCGACGCTCCCTTGCTTTATACCGGCGTAGAGAACCTGCTGGGCGTGTATGGGTATGCCCTGCAGATCTATTGCGACTTTTCAGGGTATTCGGATATGGCTATCGGGATTGCCTTGTTGCTTGGCTACCGCTTTAGTATCAATTTCGATTCTCCGTACCAGTCGGCGAGCATTACGGAGTTCTGGCGTCGCTGGCATATCTCTTTATCTTCCTGGCTGAAAGATTATTTATATATCTCCCTCGGCGGCAATCGCAAAGGGAATACGCGCACGTATCTTAATCTGATGATAACGATGCTGCTGGGGGGCTTATGGCACGGCGCCTCGCTTCGCTTTATCCTTTGGGGAGCGATACATGGCGTTTCCCTTGCCGTGCATAAGTTTGTGATGGGGCGTTTCAGTAGTTTCAAGCCTTTGGGGAGCCAGATGTCTCCTTTCCGCCGGGTAGTGGGTATTGTATTTACCTTTCATTTGGTTTGTTTCGGCTGGATATTCTTCCGTGCCGATACGATGCAGATTGCCGGAGACGTATTATCTCAGATCGTTACTAATTTCCACCCGGAGGTGTTTCTACAGTTTGTGATGGGGTATAAAGGCGTCATGCTCCTGATGGCGGCGGGTTATATTCTTCATTTTACCCCGAAGCGTGCAGGGCTGGCGGTGCAAACGATCGTTACCCGTTCGCCTTTGCTTGTCCAGGCATTGCTGCTGGCGGCGCTTATCTTTGTGATTGTTCAGGTGAAAAGCGCCGGCGTGCAACCGTTTATTTACTTCCGGTTCTGATAAATTAAACTATTTTTGTACCGTATACTAATCTACAGAAATAATCGTATGGGCCTCTTCTCTAAAAAGATCAACTATCCGCTTCCGCCTGCTACTAAGAAGACAGGCTCGCTTGTAATGAATGATAAACTGCTGATAGCGGTAAGTATTCGTGCGGAAGAAGTAAAACGGCATACCGCTCAGTTTGGCAAGCTATACCGCCGGAATGATTATGCCATCGACATCAGGCTGCATCCGGTAGACGAAGGGATCGTAGCGCTTACTTTTCCGAACGACCTCGACTTCGTAGTATTCTTCTATTTGTTAAAACACCTGAATTATGCTACCCAGTCGTCCGGCAACGTAATCGGTTGGTGTACGTTGCCGCCAATAGGCGCCGGTCATCCGGTAAGCCTGCAAGCCATGGTGTATATGGACACAGATCATCCGCAGG
>JAISCM010000196.1 GCA_031265595.1 Tannerellaceae bacterium | reverse complement strand
CAGACAATCTGCACGGAAAGTTCTACCGCTTCCCCATCCCCCTCAGCGAAGACTATACCGATCTGGGTATCAGGCCCCAGAACCCCGGTTATTAACGCTGCGTATGGCACATCTGATCTGTAGATCCGGTGTGCCATACTAATAATATGCAAAAAGTAGAACTTATCATGGAAGAATTGAATATTTTTACGCGTGATTTCATTTCTATCACAGGTGAAATGGAAATAAAAAATGGTGAAATAGAAACGATCACAGGAGAAATAGAAACGATCACAGGTGAAATGGAAACGATCACAGGTATGATAGAAATAAAAAATGACGAAATGGAAATGAAATCAGGTGTGACAGGAAAGAAATCTTACGTGATAGAAACGAAAAACGGGAAAATGAAGCCTTTTTTGTATCAGATAGCCTCTCTTTTTTACCACGCAGCCGGGGCGGATGTCAGCCGGTATGCGTTTGTGTTTCCCAACAGGCGGGCGGGGTTGTTCTTTCAGAAGTATTTGTCGGAGATAGCAGGTAAGCCCCTCTTTTCGCCGGCTATCTTTACCATCAACGATTTATTTCTGGCATTGAGCGGAAAGCAGGTGGCCGACCGTGTCTCGATGCTTTTCTCATTGTACACCCTTTATACGGAAAAGAGTAAAGAGGGCGGCGCCTTTGACGAATTTCTTTATTGGGGCGAAATGCTCTTGAACGACTTCGACGACGTGGATAAGTATCTGGTAAACGCCCGCATGCTATTTACGAACGTGACCGACTTGCGCGAAATAGAGAAGGATTTCAGTTTTCTCAGCGAGACGCAGATAGCGGCTATCCGCTCGTTCTGGTCGTCTTTTCAGCCGAAAAGCGACAGTAGCAACCAGCAGCAGTTTCTTGCTTTATGGAAAATACTTTACGAGCTTTATACGGAATTTAAAAAGACATTGGCCGCAGAGAATAAAGGGTACGAAGGGATGATATTCCGCGAGGTGGTAGAAGCGATGGAAGAAAACGGCGTTAAAGAGCTGCCTTACCAACAGATCGTTTTCGTAGGGCTGAACGCGCTTTCTTTAGTAGAAGAGAAGCTGTTGCTGGAATTGCAGAAAGCCGGCATTGCCGATTTCTATTGGGATTATGCCTCGGATAAAGTAATGGATACAGACAATAAAGCGTCTTACTTTGCCGAACGAAACAAACAGCTTTTCCCCTCCTCTTTACCCTTTGAAGAAACAGCCATTTCCGGGGCAGCGGCAGAGATAGAGGTAATAGGGATACCTTCGGCCATCGGGCAAGCCAAGCAGGCCTATACCCTACTGAACGAATTATGTACCACAACGGGCTTTACCGAAGAAGACGCCTTGCGAACGGCAGTAGTGCTGGCCGACGAACATCTGCTGATACCTGTACTGAACGCCATCCCTGAACAAATACGGCATATCAATGTAACGATGGGCTATCCGCTGGGAGGAACGCCCGTAGCCTCGCTGATGGAATACATCCTGGCCTTGCAGAAGAACGTGCGCTACGCAGACCGCCAGCCGGTGTTTTATTTCAGGGATGTTTTGCAGATACTGAATCACCAATATATTGCGGCCTCCCAACCGGACGTGATTCCGGGGGTAGTAAGGCATATTACGGAATTTAATAAAGTAACCATCCACCAGGCAGAGCTGAGCCAGACGCCTCTGCTGGCTATCTTATTCACCCCCATAGACGACGTAGCCCAATTGCCTGCCTATTTAATAAAGGTATTGGAAGAATTAAATAAACAAATGACCGCCATGGCCGGTGCGGAGGAAGAGGAAGAAAGGAGCGCTTTCTCGTCGAAAGACATCGAACAGGAGTTCATCTTCCACTATTTCACCATCGTAAACAGGATGACGGAACTGATGCAGAAGGCGCAGGTAGAGATGAAGATAGATACCTGGTTTCGCCTGCTAAAGCGGATAACCGATACGATCGCCATTCCGTTCCGCGGCGAACCGCTTGCCGGGCTACAGATCATGGGCGTGCTGGAAACCCGCGCCCTGGACTTCGACCGGGTGATCATTCTTTCGATGAATGAAGGCATCTTCCCGCAGAAGAAAGCGGCCAATTCGTTTATCCCGTATAATCTGAGGCGCGGCTTTGGCCTGCCTGCTTACGAACACCAGGACAGTATATGGGCCTATCATTTCTATCGCCTCATCTACCGGGCAAAGAAGGTGAGCCTGCTGTACGATACCCGCAACAATGGCCTACAGACGGGTGAGAAAAGCCGCTTTATCCACCAACTGCATTATCACTATGAAGAGCCGCTGCGCGAGAAGCTGGTAGTATACAACGTATCATCGGCAAAGGCCTCTCCCATCCGGATAAAGAAAACAGACGAGGTGATGGAGCGCCTGGCCGTATTCCGTGAAGGGGGAAAGAAAGCTATCTCGGCCAGCGCCATCAATACGTACCTGGATTGCCCGCTCAAATTCTATTTCTCCGTAGTAGAAGGCGTGGAAGAAGAGGAGGAGGTAAACGAAACGATCGGCAGCGATGTATTCGGCAGCATCCTGCATAAGGTAATGGAAGAATTGTATGAACCGCTACAGGGCAAACAGGTAACAGCCGATCTGCTTCAGGCCATACGGAAAGACAGAGAGGCCATCACCCGGTCTATCACGTGCGCCTTTGCCGGATTATTCTTTAAGACCGCAACGGTACACCCGCTTACCGGCCAAAACTACCTGATAGGAGAGATGATACGCAAATACGTGGAAAAGATACTGGAACAGGATGGCAGGCTAACGCCCTTCTATTATCTGGAATCGGAAAAAAGGATGAAAGATATGTTTACCCTCTCCAACGGCTCCGGGATACAACTGAAAGGCTTTATCGACCGCATTGACGAAACGGGAAACGCCATACGTATCATAGACTATAAGAGCGGGAAGGGCGTACAGTATTTCTCCACCCTCGAAAGCCTTTTCAGCATAGACGAAAAAGAACGCCCCAAAGCTGTCATGCAAGTCTTTATGTATGCCTGGATGTATAGCCGCCTGCCCGGCAATGAGGGGAGAAACATCCGCCCCGGTATTTACTATATGCGCACCATCTTTGCCGATGGCTTTGACACAAGCATCTACCAACGCACCGGAGCGAGAGAGAAGACGGTGGTAGACCGCTTTTCGGAGTATGCCGAAGCCTTTGAAACAACTATGCGCACCTGCCTGGACGAGATATTCGGCACGGAGACTCCCTTTATCCAAACCCCCACGGGGAAGGCCTGCGCCTATTGCACGTTTAAGAACATCTGTGGGAAGTAGAAAGGCGTTCCGGGCGCTGTCTTTCTATTTCTTCCTATTTCTTTTTCTTTACCGACCAGCCGAACCTGCCGATACATTCGCCCAAGCCATAATACTTGCCGTGCGCATAAGCCAACAGGCCTGCTTTTTCCATATCGAAGGCGCCGGTTGTTTCGTTCAGGTATTTATCGTCGGCCCTTACATTAACTACATCGGCAATGAACATATCGTGGCTGCCTAAAGGGATGATCTCTCGCACCCGACATTCGATACAGAGGGGAGATTCTTCAATAACCGGAGCCTTTACCACGGAGGCTTTACCGGGCGTAAGCTTCATCTCTTCGAACTTCGTATGGTCTTTGCCCGAGGCTACTCCGCACCAGTCTGTAGCAAAAGCCAGGGATTCGGTTGTGAGGTTGATTACAAACTCCCTGTTTTTCTTCAATATCGGATACGAATATCGCTCCGGGCGGATGGAGATGTAGCACATCGGCGGATTGGTGCAAAGCGTACCTACCCAGCTTGCCGTAAGAATGTTATACTCGGCGGGTTCGCTGCCGCAACTGATCATAACGGCCGGTAGCGGATAGATCATCGTCCCTGGCTTCCAGTCTGTTTTCATTTGATTACAATATCTTCTTTGTTTATCTTACGTTCGCAATAACGGCATTTGATGGTGCCTTTTTCTTTGTCGATCACATCGAAACGGGTAAGCATCGGCTCGTTGTTGGTAATGCACTTCGGATTGTTGCATTTTACGATGCCGGTAAGTTCGTCGGGCAGGGTTACGGCATATTTGCTTATCACTTCATAATCGCGTATCACGTTCAGTATTACGTTGGGGGCGATGAGCGCTATCCGGTTTATTTCATCCTCTTCAAAGAATTTATCGGCGATTTTGATCATCCCTTTCCGTCCCATTTTCTTACTGTAGAAGTTATTCCCGATGGTGATCGTGTTGTTCATCCTGTCTAATTCAAGCAGATGGGCCACTTTAAATAATTGGGCGGGGGGGATATGGTCTATAGCCGTTCCGTTTTCCAGGGCGGCTACCTGTAGTTCTCTTTTCTTTTGTGCAGACATGGCTTTTTATATTAAATGATTTATACCCAAGGCTTCGCAAATGATCGCTTCGCGCGTGAACAGCCCGTTGCGGGCCTGCTGTATAAAGTAGGCTTTCGGGCTGTCGTCTACGTCGTAAGCTATTTCGTTCACACGGGGCAGCGGGTGCAGGATGCGGAGGTTGTCTTTGCTGTTTTTCAGCATGTCGTTCTTCAGGATATAGATGTTTTTCACCCGTTCATACTCTTCCAGATCGGTAAAGCGCTCGCGCTGTACGCGGGTCATATACAGAATATCCGATTGGTTGATGATGTCTTCGGTAAAGTCTGTATGCTCCGTGTAGGGGATGTTCAGCTTATCGCACGTGTTTTTCTGTTCCTCCGGCATGCGTAATTCTTCCGGGGCAACGAAGTGGAAGGTGGGATTGAAGTGAGACATTCCTACGATCAGCGAGTGTACCGTGCGGCCATACTTCAGATCGCCCACGATTGTGATGGTGAGGCCGGTCAGCGTCCCCTGCGTCTTTTGGATAGAATACAGGTCGAGCAGGGTTTGCGAGGGATGCTGGTTGGCTCCGTCGCCGGCATTGATCACGGGTATGCCGGTTACTTCCGAGGCATACCGCGCCGCGCCTTCCAGATGATGCCTCATAATGATAAGGTCTACATAATTGCTTACCATAAGGATCGTATCTTTCAGCGTCTCGCCTTTAGACGAGCTGGTGGTAGAAGCATCCTGAAAGCCGACAACACGCCCTCCCAAGCGGTTGACAGCCGTCTCAAAACTCAGGCGGGTGCGGGTGGAAGGTTCAAAGAATAAGGTAGCGGCCACCTTACCGTCGAGCAGCATCCGATTCGGATTGGCCTCAAACCTGGCGGCGTTCCCCAAAATACGCAAGATGTCTTCTTTGGAGCATTGATCAATGGAAACTAAGCTTTTGCTATTCATAAGGCTGTTCATTTATTTCAGGTACGCTGCTAAATCTTCCGGCAAATAAAAGGTATTGTTCCTGTCTACATAAACGATAACGGAGTGGAGGCGGATTTCTTTATCCCCTTTCCTGCCTTCCGTCACGATATTGGTAAACGGGCTTATATTCAGTTGCTTCTTTTTATTCTTTACCACCAGTGTGGGAGAGCCTTTTTCATCTTTAGCCGGGATGATCTCGCAGTTGTATTCTTTGAACACCTCCGTATGCGGGGCAAA
>JAISCM010000143.1 GCA_031265595.1 Tannerellaceae bacterium | reverse complement strand
ACCTTTTCGTTTCCATTCCGGTCGAATCGTTGTGTGAGGAAATGTGTAATGCCACTGTAAACGCTTAATTCGGAAGGCATCATTTCAATTCCGGCATCTAACGCTATCCGGTAATAGATATATTCCAGTTTAGCAAAAGGATATGCCGAGTTATCATCGTATTTAAGAATATAATGTTGAAATTCGTCCGGGATTAAACCCTGGCCGGAAATAACTTCTCCTGTCAATTTATTCAAAGCTACAATCGCTTTCGGTCGCTTTCCGCCCGGAGAAGAGCTAATCTTTATCTCCTATCCACGGCAATTGCTTCCGGCTACGCGGGGAATCTATAGACATGGTTAACGGAGCAATATCTAACCCCCGTTCTAAGAACGAAGGCTCATATTCAAAAATAGCTACTCCCGTTTTCTTGTCCCATGAAAGATAACCTACATCCATCCCCCATAGGTTGACCTTTACTATGTTTGTTTCCATTGGCTATTTTTTACTTTGTTTCTTGAATAAAGCTCGTGGACTTTCGGGTAGCTCCGGCAAAAGCTTTTCTACTTCCTCCAAACTATCAATAGACCGAAGTAGTTTAATAAATGAAGCCAGTGTAATTCCGGTGGAAGAACCATTCTCAAAAGAGCTGATGGTAAACACACTCAAGCCAGACTTGCCGGCAACTTCTTTTTGAGTGTATCCCATCCGTTTGCGGTAATCGCTATATCGTTTTCCCAGCTCCCGGATTATATCACTTCCTGTTTTCTCGTACAATTCACTATACATATCGTTCTATTTCTGATATACAAATATAGATAAATCTGTAATAATGGCAAAATAACTTTAAGAATACAGGTTTATCTATACTAAAATACTATTTTTTACCCTGGGCTACATCGTTCTGCAACCCATCGACCTGCGGAAAAAATGATCCCTGCGGCGTTAATAAACGATAAATACATGCTAAAGAAATATGTTGTAAAACATTTTTCCGGCGAAAAGTGTTATCTTTGTAGTGGATTAAAAGAAAAAGTATATTTATGATGACAAGAAAGAACGAAGAAAATGTACGTACTTTAGAGATGTTACGTTATCAGGCCGAACATTATCAGGCCAGTGGAAGAGGGGCGATGAGCCAGCAGATAAATGCCAGGATACGCCGCCTCGTAAACCAGATCAACACAGATGCAGTTAAAGCTTAACTGCATTTTTTATTTATAGGCTAAAGTTGTATCTATATACTCCTCTCAATCTGTTCCTGCACGATGGCATCAACAACGGCGATGGTGGTCAGGTTAAGAATATCACGGGTTGAACTTTCCAGGTCGGTGAAGTGGATCGGCTTATTGAGACCCATCTGGATAGGGCCGATGGTTTCGCCTACGCCCATTTCAAGAAGTAGTTTGTAGGCGCTGTTGGCCGAGCTCAGGTTTGGAAACACCAGCGTGTTGACGTCCTTTCCTTTCAGCCGGCTGAAGGGGTAGGTTTCGTCGCGGAGCTTCTTATTGAAGGCAAAATTAACCTGCATTTCTCCATCTACTATAATATCCGGATGATTTTTGTGCAGATAGTCAATCGCGTCGTGTACTTTGAGCGGGCTGCCTTGCTTGTCGGCGCCGAAATTAGAGTAAGAAAGCATGGCTATCACAGGGTCGTAAGCAAAGAACTTGACGGCGTCGTTTGTTAAGCGAACCACATCCTTTAAAACGTCGGTCGATGGATGACGGTTTATTAATGTATCGGCCATAAAGAACGTCCCTTTTTTACAGATAATAATATTCATGGCGCCGAAATGCTTGTAAGGATGACGGATACCGACAATCTCTTCCGCCATCAGGGTCACTTCGGAATAGCGGCTGTAGACGCCCGTGATAAAGGCGTCGGCTTCGCCCGTCATCACCATCATCATGCCGAAAGCATTCCGGTCTACCATCTTTTCATACGCTTCGGAGAAGGTAACGCCGTTTCGCGTATTCTGTTCAGAGAAGAGCTGCGCATAGCGGCTTCGCCGGTCGTTCTCGCGGTCGTGGCGGAGGTTGACGATCTGAATATCGTCTATATTGATATTCTCTTCAGCAGCAATTTTATGCAAACGCTCTTCATTACCCAGCAGGATCGGGATACAGATACCCTCTGCTTTCGCTTCGATAGCCGCTTTGAGCATATTGGCATGATTTGCTTCGGCGAAAACAACCCGCTTTGGATTCTTACGGGCCATATCCATGAACGAGCGGATCAGTTTATTATCGTACCCCATCATCTCGCGGAGGTGATTGGCATAAGCATCCCAATCGGTAATGGTCTTACGGGCAACCCCAGATGCGATAGCCGCCTTAGCTACGGCAACAGACACGGATGTAAGCAACCGCGGGTCTAATGGCTTGGGTAAGAAATATTCACGGCCAAAGGTAGTGCGTTCCAACTGATACGCTGCGTTAACAACATCCGGCACCGGCTCTTTGGCCAGCGAAGCAATGGCTTTGACAGCCGCGAGTTTCATCTCTTCGTTGATCGCCGTAGCATGTGTATCCAGCGCTCCGCGGAAAATATAAGGAAATCCAAGCACATTATTTACCTGATTGGGATAGTCTGAACGCCCTGTTGCAAATATAATATCCTTGCGCGAAGCCATCGCCTCCTGATAAGAGATCTCGGGATTGGGATTGGCCAACGCAAAAACAATCGGATCCTCGTTCATCGATTGCACCATTTCCTTCGTAAGCACATCGGCCACAGAAAGCCCGAGGAATACATCCGCGCCGGCCATGGCTTCTCCGAGTGTTTTAATAGCTCGATCCGTGGCAAATTCTTTCTTGGCGCTGTTCAGGTCTGTACGATGAACGGACAATACCCCTTTGCTGTCGCACATAACGATGTTCTCCTTTTTAGCGCCAAGCATCCTATAAAGCCTTGTGCAAGATATGGATGCAGCGCCCGCCCCGTTCACTACGATCTTCACCTCATCTATTTTCTTACCGGTGATTTCGAGCGCATTCAGCAGTCCGGCGCCGGAGATGATCGCTGTCCCGTGCTGATCGTCGTGCATAACCGGAATATCGAGTTCGGCTTTCAGGCGCGTTTCTATCTCGAAACACTCAGGCGCTTTAATATCTTCGAGGTTGATCCCCCCAAAAGTAGGAGAAATAGCCTTTACCGTCTGAATAAATTTGTCTACATCTTTTTCATCTACCTCAATATCGAACACATCAATACCAGCAAAGATCTTAAACAACAGCCCCTTTCCTTCCATAACAGGCTTTCCCGCCATCGCGCCGATATTGCCGAGCCCAAGCACCGCCGTCCCGTTTGATATAACCGCCACCAGATTCCCCTTCGCAGTATACTTATAAGCATCCAACGGATTCTTCTCGATTTCAAGACAAGGCTCCGCCACCCCCGGCGAGTAAGCCAGTGATAAATCAGCCTGCGTGCTATATGGCTTGGTAGGCACAACTTCAATTTTTCCCGGTTTCCCCTCCGCATGATACCGGAGAGCATCTTCTCTTATCGACTTTGCCATAGACTATCTATATTAAATGTTCATATCAACCTAAATCGGCAGCAAAAGTAGCAAATTATTATTAAAACCGATGATTTGTCTTTTAAATCATCAATATTTCCACCCTGACGTTTCTTTTAGGCTTAAATACCACCGACGCAGATTGCATTAATAACATCCATATTATAAATGCGTGACCCTATAACCCATCTTCTCTAATTTAGCTGCGACTATAGACCTATGACATGCTTCTGCTTTTTCCTCTACGCAAAACAGAACAATATTGTTAGCCCCAATGTCTTCTAATTGTTCTATAAAATCACCGAAATTGAACCTGCTTATTATTTTATCTTTATATGCAATTGCGAAGGCTTTACCGATTTTTTCTCTATTCCGCTTTTGTGTTCCAAGCTGTAAATCCTCCTGTTGTTGTAATTCACGTACTTCTGTTGTTGGCGCTAACTCTATTATATGATAGTATCTAATACCTAACGCATGTAGTTTTTGCTGTAGATATTTACTATTAACAAAGCTATATTCAGCGCCTCTTACCCCTCTTCTCTGTCGTATATCACAAAAAGTATCAATATTATTATCGGTTAATTTCTTAAAGAAATTCTCCTCTGTTGATTTATAGACTCCAATAGTAAAGAAAAACATCTTAATATGATTTTTATAAATTATTACCAAATAAATCCA
>JAISCM010000140.1 GCA_031265595.1 Tannerellaceae bacterium | reverse complement strand
AATAGAGAGGTGCCGGGGAGTTCTTCTGCCGGGATGGTGGTAAAGTACTTCAGGAAGCGCATCAGGCGATAGGCTTCGGCGTTCTCTTTGTCAAACTCCTTCACTCCTCTCAGGATGGGTTCGGCGTATGGGCGGAGTACGGCTAATTCGTATAAGAGGGCGCTGTTGAACATTACATCTGCCGTTTCCTGGTAGGGGAATATCCATTTGTCTTCTCCTTTGCGGACGCTCGGCCAGCGGGCAATCGTGTCTTTTGCCGAATAGCCTCTGAACCGGTAGTCGCGGATGATGCGCCGTAGCAGGCGGTTGTCTGTAGTAGGTATCCAGTTATGATTGTCGAGCGAGATAGATGTCAGGGCCGATACATATACCTTGTATTTATAGCTGTCGTCAATATACCCGGTCAGTTCCGGGTTCAGGGCGTGGATGCCTTCTATCATCAGGATAGACTTTTCTCTTAATTTCAGTTTGGTATCCTTGTAAACGCGCGTACCTGTTGTGAAGCTGTAGGTGGGGAGGTCTATTTCTTTTCCGTCTAATAGCTTACCCATATCTTCATTGAAGTAAGGGAGGTCGAGTGCATAGAGCGATTCAAAGTCAAATTCGCCGTTTTCGTCTCTTGGCGTATCTTCCCTGTTCAGGAAGTAATCATCCAGCGAAATGCTTACCGGATGAAGCAGGCAGGTGATCAGTTGGATGGCCAGCCGCTTGGTAAACGTTGTTTTCCCCGACGACGAAGGGCCCGATAGTAATACGATACGCACGCCTTCGTTATACCGGGCGGCTATCTGGGCGGCTATCCGGGCAATTTGTTTTTCCTGCATCGCTTCCGAAACCATGATTATCTCGGATGTTTGCCCGTCTTGTATCGCCCGGTTCAGATCGCTTACATTGTCCATCTCCAGGGTGCGTTGAAGCGTCAGATGTTCTTTGAATACTTCAAACATCTTGTCTTGCCGGATGACCGGCTCTACTTCCAGCGGATTGTCTTTGCCCGGGATACGCAGCAGGATGCCTTCGTAATAAGGCACAATATCGAATACGTGTATAAAGCCGGTAGAAGGCGTAAGGCAACCATAAAAGAAATTAATATACCCATCCAGGTCGTAATACGACGTATAGGCCATGCCGGCGCTCTCTATCAGGCGGGCTTTATCTTCCATGCCTCTTTCGCGGAAGAGGACGATCGCGTCTTCGGTACGTACGCTTTTGTGGATAAAAGGAATATCTGCTTCTATGATTTCGTTCATCCGCTTCTTAACTCTGTCAATCGTTGCCTGCTCTAACGTTTTGCCATTATGGATCACGCAATAGTAGCCTTTAGACACCGAATGTTCCAGATTCATCGTAGCCGATGGGAGCACATCGTTTACCGCTTTGGCCAGGATATGGCAGAGCGAACGTACATACGCCCGGAGGCCAGACTGGCTGGTGCAATCCAGAAACTCCACATCTTTCGGTTGCCAGCAGCGGTAGGTAAGGCCCTGTGTCTTATTATTTACCAAAGCATTCATAGGCGTATACCGGAGAGGGGCCCCTGTTGCTTCATATATCTCCAGCAAGGAAGCGCCCATCGGGACTTCTTTGTACTGTTTGTTATTTTTGCAATAAATAGTAATTGTTTCAACCATGCTATTTGGGTTAATATTTGTAGTTTTGCGGGTAAATGTAAGCATTTTAAAATGTAAAGCTATTGTAGAAAAGAAGTTTTAATTATGAGAAATCGAATATCCTTCCTATTATATACATTATTTGTATATACATTGTTCGCCGGCTGTACAGGCGAAACAATACCCGTAGACAATCCGGGTGTGCAGGCTGATGTAAACCATTGGATAGAGCAGCAAATGCGCAATCAATACTTATGGGCCGACGAGATACCGGGAAGCGAAAGGTTGCCCTTTACCGAAGAACCCGAACCATTCTTCAATTCCTTACTGTCGGAAAAAGACGGTAAAAGTATAAACGGGAGGCATCAGTACTATTATTCTACCATCAACCAAAAGGCCGCTGCGTCTAAAGCCTATATGGGCGATGGCTATTCGTTTGGCTTTGAATTTCAATACTACTATGTAGAGAATACAAAGCGATACGGCTTGATGGTTCTTTACGTATTGCCCGATTCCCCAGCCTCGGAAGCAGGCTTGGAGCGCGGAAACTGGATTTATGAAATCAATGATAAGTCTGTGCCGGCTAAGAGCGCCGACCTGCTTACCTTATTCGATACCTCAACACCCGTCACACTGAAAATAGGCATTTCCAGAAAGGTCAACACAGCAATAGAGCCAGCCGTCTCCATCACCTCCCGGCCGGTGACAGACAATCCTGTGCTGGTGCATAAGACGATTCCGCTCGCCGACGGGAAAAAGGTGGGCTATCTGCTGTACAATCATTTCACCTCCGGCCCGAAGGGTAGCGAAGACGAGACGTTTAATAACAGCCTCCGCCGCGCATTTGCTGAATATGCCTCAGACAATGTAAGCGAGTTTGTATTAGACCTGCGTTTCAATAGCGGCGGCCTGGTATCCTGCGCACAGTTACTGGCAACGATGCTGGCGCCCGCATCGGCCTTTAATGATGTTCTTTGCTACCTTACATACAATGATAAGAGCAAGAAGACGCTATATTTAGATCCGAAGCGGATAACAGAAGGAACGCACGGAGCAAACCTTACCCTCAGCCGGCTTTTTATAATAACAAGCAAACGCACAGCCTCGTCTTCCGAAATTGTGATCAATGGATTAGCCCCGTATATGGGGTCGGAACTGATACAGGTAGGCGATACCACCGAAGGAAAGAACGTAGCATCCATCACCATCACCAGCGACCTGTATGATTGGGAGCTACATCCCATCGTAAGCCGTTTGAGCAATAAAGAAGACTTCTCGGCGTATGCAAACGGTATCTTTCCTACGCCGGGCTTTGCCTGCGACGATAACAGCCTGCTTACTTACTATCCATTTGGCGACCCGGAAGAATACATCTTAAAGCGTATCCTGAATTACATTGCCAATGGGAGCTTCACCGCAAGCAAAAGCTCCCCGCTCCGATCATCCACCGGCGAGGCAAACCTGATCCCACTGTATAATTCGCTCGATTCAAAGCAAACAAACGGGGCGGCTATCCTGCCCGCAGACTTTTACAAGCCATGAGGAAAAGGTACAAAAAGATCATAAACGGGCAAATCATTACGCCATCAGGTATTCTGCGGAATCACACGCTTATTATAGAAGATAAGAGAATCGCCGAAATAACAACAAGCGATTGGGAGCTGGCCGGTTGCGAAACCATCGACGCCCGGGGAAACTACCTTGCGCCGGGCTGTATAGACATCCATTTGCACGGAGGGAACGGACATGACTTTACGGAAGCTACGCCGGAGGCTTTTTATGCAATCGCCAAAGCGCATGCCCGCCATGGCACAACGGCGCTATACGCCACGCTCGCCGCCGCTCCCCGAAGCACATTCGAACGAGCCATCCGTACCTGCGAACAGGTGATGACCGACCCCAAAGACGGCGCACGCATCATGGGCCTCCACCTGGAAGGAAACTACCTGAACAAAGCCATGTGCGGCGGCCAAGACCCCCGCTACCTGTACAACCCCGACCCACAGGAATATCAGGAGCTAATAGCCTCCACCCATTGCATCAAACGATGGAGCGCTTCGCCGGAATTACCAGGCGCCATGGCATTCGGATGGTATGCTTCGGAACGGGGGATACTGGTATCCTTAGCCCATACCACGGGCGGCTACCCCGTTGTACAAGCCGCTTCGGAAGTAGGCTACAGACATGCCACCCACTTCTACAACGCCATGACGGGCGTACACAAAGAACGTGAATTTAAGCGCGAAGGAACAATAGAAAGCGTCTACTTAATGGAAGATATGACAGTAGAATTAATAGCCGACGGCATCCACGTACCCCCTGCTATCCTGGTACTTGTCTATAGAATAAAAGGCCCCCAACGCATCGCCTTAGTAACCGATGCCATGTTTGCCGCCGCCTTCGAGGGCCCGGTAGAAGCGATCGACAGCCGGATCATCGTAGAAGACGGCGTAGGCAAATTAGCCGACCGCTCCGCCCTGGCCAGCAGCATCGCCACGAGCGACAAGCTCATCCGCACCATGACATCCCTGGGCATCCCCCTGACAGACGCCATCCGCATGTCGTCCGAAACCCCCGCCCGCATCATGCACATCGCCGACAAGAAAGGAACCTTAGAAAAAGGGAAAGACGCCGACATCATCCTGTTCGATAAAGATATCAATGTCCTTACTACGATTGTGGAAGGGAACGATCCATTAGTTGCCCAGAATAGTAAAAAAAAGTCTTCGCGATGATATAAACAAGTCTTCGCGAAGTCTTTACAAAGACATCGCGAAGAGTTACTCAACACTTCGCGAAGATTTACTCAACACATCGCGAAGACTTCCTGAAGACATCGCGAAGACTTTTTTTTCCTTTCGCCGGTCTGTAAAAAACCCCGGGTTGCGCCCGGGGTTATCCATCTTAAATGCCTTACGGTATAGCCTCTTAGCCCCCTTTTAGGGGGTTGGGGGGTTGGGTTGGGTTGGGGGATTCCCCAGCTCCTTATCATACGCTTCTTTGTTGTTGATGAGGCGGAGGGCTTCGAGGTAGGCGGTATTGTCGTCGTTTATGATGCGGAAATACTCTGCCATTTCATACATGTCGCGGGCGATGAGGGCTTTTATCTGGAGTCTGATCAGCGGTTTGGAGTGGGTGTATTGCTCTTCGTTATACTCGATCTTCTCTTCCGTGGCCATATCTAATAGATTCTGTAAGATGTCGTCTGTTACTTTAAATGACTTCTTATAGCTTTCAAACTTGCGATAGGTGGCCGTCATCTCCTTCCGGTTTTGATCCAGGTAGTTCATAGCGACACGGTTGATCAGCCCTGTGGCTACCAGGCGGCGGTGGTAATCGGTGAAACGGGTGGTATCGATCGGGATAAACAAATCGGGCATGATTCCGCCTCCGCCATATACCGTCCGGTGATTGATCAGCGTCTTATACTTCATCGAATCGGGGAAATGAATACTGTCGGCGCTCATCAGCTCGCCACGGTTGTAGCGTTCTATCAGGTCGTAGTGGTATTCTTCTTTCTTGCCATTTTCGTAAGGGCGCTGTATCCCTCTTCCGGTGGGAGTGTGATAGCGCGAAACGGTGAGGCGGATCATCGAGCCGTCGGGTAGGGGGATAGGCTTTTGCACCAGTCCTTTGCCAAATGTGCGGCGGCCTACGATAACGCCCCTGTCCCAATCCTGTATGGCGCCGGCAAGTATCTCGCTGGCCGAGGCCGACGATTCGTCTACCAGAATAACCAGACGGCCTGCTTCAAAGTTCCCGTTTCCTGTAGCTTTGGCCTCTTCCCGGGGCTGTTTGGCTCCTTCCGTATACACAATCAATTGGCCTTTGGCCAGAAACTCATTGGCCATGTCGATGGCTATATTCAGGTAGCCGCCGCCATTCCCCTGAAGGTCTATGATGAGGTCTTTCATACCGCTTTTCTTCAGTTTGTCTAACGCCTCCCGAAATTCGTCGGCCGACGATGCGGCAAAACGGTTTAGTTTGACATACCCCGTGTGCTTATCCGCCATATAAGCCGCGTCGAGGCTGTAAACCGGTATCTTACCGCGGATGATCTTAAACGCAATCAGTTCCGGCTCGTTCTGGCGAAGTACTTTTATCCTCACCTCCGTGCCTTTGGGGCCGCGCAGGCGTTTCATAATATCAGTAGTTTTCATCTTCACCCCTGCAATGAGGGTGTCGTTTACCAGGATGATACGGTCGCCAGCCATAAGCCCTACCTTTTCGGAAGGCCCTCCGGCTATCACCTGTATCACATACAAGGTATCCGTAAGCATATTGAACTGAATACCGATACCGTCGAAGTTACCCTGCAAGGGCTCGGTCATTTCCTTAGTCTCTTCGGGGTCGAGGTAATTGGAGTGAGGATCCAGTTTTTCCAGCATCCCTACAATAGCATCTTCTACCAACTTATCCGTATTGGTAGAATCAACATATAAGTTCGATACGGCAAATAAGGCCATCGAAAGCTTCCGCGCTTCCAGATTCATATTGTTCTGGGCAGCTATTTGCACAACCGAACAACAAACGAGTAACAGGTACAATCCGATTCTTTTCATTCTTTCTAATTTTCCTCTAATAATTAATACAACTTCGTCTCTTTCGGTACGAAGAGGGAGATATCTTTACCATAAGTAAGCAGCTCGCGCACGATGCTGGAACTGATATGCGTATGTTCGGGCTCCGTAAAAAGGATGAACGTATCTATCCCCGCCAGCTTACGGTTTACGTCGGCAATGCTTTTTTCGTATTCAAAATCATTGACGGTGCGGATGCCGCGCAAAATAGATTGCGCCCCCACCCGGGCAGCAAAGTCTACGGTGAGGCAGTCATAAGGTTCTACCCGTATGCGGGCGTCTCCCTCATACAGCCGGCGGATGCTGTCCAGCCGTTCTTCAAGCGAAAAATAAGCCTGCTTCTTTTCATTTACGCCGATAGCGATCACAATCTCGTCTACCAGCGTAAGCCCCCGGCTGACTAAGGATTGATGCCCGATGGTAAAAGGGTCGAATGTTCCGGGGAATAAGGCTGTTTTCTTCATCTGCTTATATTTCTTCTTCTACCACTAAGTTTTCAATGATAAAGCTCTGCCGCTCCATGGTGTTCTTGCCCATATAGAAGGCCAGCATTTCTTTTACAAGGTCTTCCTTCTTCATCGTTACCTGGTCAAGGCGAATGTCCTTTCCGATAAAGTTCTTAAACTCATCGGGCGATATTTCCCCCAGTCCTTTGAAGCGGGTGATTTCGGGATTCTTCCCGGCAGCCGCCATCGCCGCCAACCGTTCTTCTTCCGTATAGCAATACCACGTTTTTTGCTTATTCCGTACCCTGAACAAAGGCGTTTGCAGGATATATACATGATTCCG
>JAISCM010000052.1 GCA_031265595.1 Tannerellaceae bacterium | reverse complement strand
AATAATGGCGAGTACACCACCGGCGTATCGTATTTCAACCGCGGATTAGGATCGCCCTTATTACCATCGCCCGAATATAATACCGACGGCTCGCTGGGCTTTAAAAACACTCGGGTAAGCGCCTGGCATATCGGATGGGAAGGCTCCATAACGCCTTGTATTGATTACCGGATATTGCTGACGGATATAAGAAGCTGGGGAAGGCATTATGATCCTTTCTTAAAGAGGAAAGACAGTACTTCGGGACTATTGGAAGTATCCTACCGGCATCCGAAGCTGTCCGGCTGGCAGTTTACCGGTTCGTTAGCTGCTGACAGAGGCGCTGTTTACACCAAAAGTATCGGTTTCGGCCTGGCTGTATCCAAGAGTGGGCTGCTTTCGTTCTGACGGATCATTGATATGCTGTCCACAAGGCAGAGGATACAATTTCATGCGTCTGCCCCGCCAGCTCCTTCAGCCCATTATGCGATGCATCAATCCCGTCTGTTAAGACAGGCGGGTGGATGATCATCTCCATTTTATGGCGGTTAAGGTTTAGCGAATGGATCGGCAATACATGGAACGGGCCGTTCAGCGTAATAGGGATAATGGGCAAACGCTGATCGAAGGCCATCTGAAAAGCTCCTTTCTTGAATTTAGCCATTTTCCCGTCGTAGGTGCGCGAGCCTTCCGGGAAGATAGCGATAGACGCCCCGTTCTTTAATGCTTTCTCGGCCTCAATGATACTGCCGGCGGCGGCCTTCCGGGTAGAATTATCCACAAAGATAAAGCCGGCAGCCCTACAGGCCGCTCCCACAAAAGGTATTTTACCCAGCCCGGCTTTCATCACCCACTTGATAGGGACACCCAGGAAGCCATAAATAAGGAATATATCAAACGCTCCCTGGTGATTGGCCGCGAATACGTACGACCGTTTGCGGTTAATATACTTTCGCCCGCGTACCTTCACAGGGCAAAGCGCCAGGTAGCAGGTCAGCCGAGACCAGATCATTCCCGGATAATAAGCAAAGACCTTTTCTCCCCCCAGCAAACAGCCGGCGAAGGTAATAAGCGCTGTAAGGATCGTTAAAACCACGAAGACGGGAACAAAGACCAGCCATGTATAAACGACATATACGATTCGTACCATTTCAAATTCCGATTATTTCTACAAATATAAAAGCTAAAATCAATCGATTCATTATTTTTATTCTAAAATATTTTTGCAATCGGGTTATTATTGCTTTATTTGTGGGCAGAAAAAGAAAAATAATTATAAATATCTATAACCATGAATACGTTGTTAAAATATTTGGGAGTTTTCGTACTTCTTATTGGCGTGGCCATACTTGCAGTGCCAACTATCACAGGTAGCCTGAGTAATGCAGCCCTTCTTACGGGCTTAATAGTGATCATCGTCGGTTATCTGGGGCATATTTTCCTTAATAAGAAGTTCGAGTAATAAATTATCCTTTTATACAGAAGAAAGGAAAGAGAACGCTCTGAGTAAGGGCGTTCTCTTTTTGCATATAACGTCTCTTTCCCCAAATTACCGGATTATTTTAAAAAAAATTACAGGTAATTTGTTTTATAAATCATAAAATGATATATTTGATACTCGATAACATGAAAAAAACGATCGAGAATTAATCTGTTTGTAACCTAAATACTTATGTATATGAGCTATCTTGAATTTGATAAGACAATAATGATAAACCTGCAGGAGTCGCTAAGCCGCGAAGTTCTCCGTACAAACAGAAAAGGAGCCTATCATAGCACCACCGTAGTAGACTGTAATACGCGGAAGTATCACGGACTGCTTGTGATGCCGGTTCCCGGACTTGATGATGAGAACCATGTGTTTTTGTCTTCTTTTGATGAAACGGTTATTCAGCACGGAGCTGAATTTAATTTGGGATTGCATAAGTATAGCGAGGATAACTATAGCCCTAAAGGGCATAAGTATATCCGCGAATATACTTGTGATACAGTACCAAGAACCCTTTACCGGGTGGGCGGGGTTATTTTCTCGAAAGAGATGGTATTCTCGCAGTTTCATAACCGGATCATGATAAAGTATACATTGGAAGACGCTCACTCGCAGACCACGCTTCGTTTCCGCCCTTTCCTGGCTTTCAGAAGCGTAACCGATCTAACATACGAGAATGGCGTGATCAACCAATCGTATACGGAAGTACCCCACGGCATAAAGATGTGCCTCTACCAAGGCTATCCCGAACTGTTCATGCAATTCAGCAAAGAAGTTAAATTCGTATTTGAACCCTATTGGTATAAGGGGCTGGAATACCCGAAAGAACAAGAGAGAGGCTTCCCTTACCAGGAAGATCTGTTTGTTCCCGGTTATTTTGAATTATCCATTGAAAAAGATGAAAGCATTATTTTCAGCGCGGGGGATACACAAGTATCAACAGCCGACCTGTCTGAAGACTATGAAGAAGAGAAATATAAACGCATACCGAGAAATAGCTTTATCAATTGCCTGAAGAACTCCGCCCAACAGTTTTATTATCGCCCTACCGAGAACGACGCTTACCTGCTGGCCGGATACCCCTGGTTTAAAGTAAGGGCAAGGGATTTGTTTATATCAACGCCGGGATGTACGCTTTCGATAGACGACCCGGTTCGTTTCGAGAAGATACTGGCAACCGCCATACCGGCCTTGCGGAACTTTATGAGAGACGGCCTCCCCGACGCCGTGATCAAAGAGATAGACCAGCCGGATGTTCTCTTATGGTGTATAAATACCATCCAGCTTTATGGCATCGACCAGGGGATGGATCGCTGTAAAGAGCTATATGGCGATTTCGTAGCCGAGATAATAGATTATATCCTTGCCCAGAAACATCCCGACATGCGGGTGACGCACAATGGCCTGATCTATGCCGAAGGAAGAGATAAAGCAATTACCTGGATGAACTCTACCGTAAACGGCAAGCCGGTTGTGCCCCGCTCCGGTTACATTGTAGAGTTTAACGCCTTATGGTATAATGCGCTTTGCTTCTATAAAAACGATTTGAATAAAGATATACCTCTCGATACTATAAAAGAACTGATTGATAAGAGTAAGGCGTCATTTTCTGATGTATTTGTAAATGGCCATAAGTACTTATTCGATTCGGTGACCGGATCGAAAGTAGACTGGAGCGTACGGCCTAATATGATATTTGCCATCGCATTGCCCTATTCGCCTTTGGATAAATCAGCGCAACGGCCTATATTGGATATGGTAACAAAAGAATTACGCACCCCTAAAGGGATACGTTCGTTAAGCCCTAAGAGCGAAGGCTACCGCCCCAATTATATAGGTTCTCAGACAGAGCGGGATTTGTCTTATCATCAGGGAACGGCGTGGCCCTGGTTGCTGGGCGCTTATCTGGAGTCGTACCTCCGGATATTCGGGAAGGGCGGCGTCTCTTTTGTAAGAAGAATGCTCGTAAGTATAGAAGAAGAGGTGAAGCTGCATTGTATCGGGACAATCCCCGAACTGTTTGACGGGAATCCTCCGTTCACAGGCCGCGGCGCCATTTCTTTTGCTATGAATGTAGCCAGCATACTGAGGATATCGAAAATGTTGGAAAAGTTTGACGATTAATTAAAGCATCGTTGTGTATGAAAGCATTAATGTATGGATGGGAGTTTCCTCCGCATATATTGGGGGGATTAGGTACAGCCAGTTTTGGGTTGACGCGTGGAATGGCCTTGCAGCCGGATATGGATATAACGTTCGTTATACCCAAACCCTGGGGTGATGAAGACCAGAGTTTTCTAAAGATCGTAGGCGTATGTAATGTCCCGATCGTTTGGCGCGATGTGTATTGGGACTATGTAAAAAGCCGTATCGGGCGCTATATGGATCCGCAAAAATACTATGATTACCGCGATCATATCTATGCCGATTTCAGTTACCAGCATGTGAATGATCTGGGATGTTTAGAGTTTTCAGGACGTTATCCGGATAACCTGTTGGAAGAAATTAATAATTATTCGATCGTAGCCGGCGTCATTGCCCGGACCGGACAGTTTGACATCATCCATGCACACGACTGGCTGACTTACCCGGCGGGTATCCATTCTAAAAAGGTAAGCGGTAAACCATTGGTGATCCATGTACATGCTACGGATTACGACCGGAGCCGGGGAAAAGTAAACCCGGAAGTGTATGGCATAGAAAAGAACGGAATGGATTATGCCGACCATATCATAACCGTAAGTAATCTTACCCGGCAAACGGTGATTGAGAAATATCACCAGGATCCGTCTAAAGTAACCACCGTTCATAATGCCGTAGAGCCGTTAAGCCCGGACATATTGGCGATACCCGATAAGAGGGGCGTTAAAGACAAGATAATAACATTCCTCGGACGCATAACGATGCAGAAGGGGCCGGAATACTTTGTGGAAGCGGCCGCCAAGGTATTATCTAAAGCGCCCCATGCCCGTTTTGTTATGGCCGGAAGCGGCGACAAGATGAACGACATGATCCGGCTGGCTGCTTCGCGTAATATCTCCGACCGGTTTCATTTCACCGGTTTTATGAAAGGGAAACAGGTATACGAAGTATTTAAGGCAAGCGATGTGTATGTAATGCCGTCGGTATCCGAACCGTTTGGTATTTCGCCCCTGGAAGCTATGCAATGCGGCGTGCCGAGTATCATCTCCAAACAATCGGGCTGCGCCGAAATACTGGATTATGCCGTTAAAGTAGATTACTGGGACATTGAAGCGATGGCCGATGCCATGTATTCTATTATTACCTATCCGGCCATGCATAAATTCCTGCAGGAGGAAGGAAAGAAAGAAGTAGACAATATCAAATGGGAGTATGCCGGGCAGAAGGTACGCCACATTTACGATCAGCTAATTAATCGATAAAATAATAAATATTAAACAGTATGAAAACGATATGTTTCTATTTTCAGATACATCAGCCGTTCCGGCTGAAAAGATACCGTTTCTTTGATATTGGAAACGATCATTATTATTACGACGATTTCCAGAATGAAGAGATCATCCGCCGGATAGCCGAACGCTGCTACATACCGGCCAACAGGCTTCTCCTTGAAATGATAAAAGAAAGCGGAGGAAGGTTTAAAGCGGCTCTTTCCATATCCGGTACGGCCCTTGAACAAATGGAGGTTTATACGCCGGAGGTGCTGGACGGTATTATGGAGCTGGTTAA
>JAISCM010000030.1 GCA_031265595.1 Tannerellaceae bacterium | reverse complement strand
GGTATTAGTCTTTAAGGCAAAAAGATTGTTTAGGTTATCTGCGCACAAAGATGCTTGATTAAATAATATTGGACAAATAAAAAAATATATTTTACAACACATTTTTAGATTTGTTGAATGTCCAATACTTCCAATCAATGGCCGACTTCATCTCCTGCTGAGTTCCTGCCGGGAAAGAGGTGAAAAAACGGATGCCGGTTACTGTTTCTATGCTGTCAACGGTAACAGCTACTTCTTTTAACAACGTATTTCCATAATTTCTGTTTTCAACCAGAAAGCCGATACTCCTGGCTTTACCGCCGGTTGTTGAGCTTACTACTTTATAGAATTTATCCGGTATCCCTACCTTATTTTTCCCCAGCCGCCCCATGCTATCTGTTATCACCGGGCCGGTTACGATGTCTATTGCGCCATATTTTGTAGCCCATCTGCTACACTGTTTTTCAAGTCTTTTCCACAGTCCGTTATTTAAGCCTCCGTCCTGCGGGCAGATATTACTGAAATAAAACGAAGCGCGCATCCCTTCTTCCGACCATCCCATATCGCCTGCGGGAACTAAATGCCCCTTGTCGTAACCGGAACGTTTATAATCATTATTTGTGGCCATAGCGCCTTTCACTTCGGGGTCGGGGAAAAATCGGTTCGGCCGTTTAAAAGTGTTGTCCTTCACTTCGTCTGCCGTCAGTTCGTAGGCTGTCCAATTCGCTATCCGGAAGTCGGCATTATAAGATACGGTGAAGCCTTCGTGATTAATGATTTGCTCTTTACGGTTAGTAACCAGTTGCGGCAGTTCTGTCTTACCTGGGCATGCCTCCTGATGCACTCCCGGCGTTTCCGCCTCTCCGGCGAGAAAATAATTAGTAAACAAAAGTAAAAAGCCGGCCAAACAAGCTATCACGTAAGCCGGCTTTTTACTGTTCTTTTTCTTCCTCTTGCTCTTTCTGTCTGCCATATACATTACTGTTTCTTAAAATTTCACCACACTCCCACTCTTGCCGCTACGGACTGCCGCCTCTAAGATAGATACGACCGTAAGATTATTTTCAAGAGATGACAGGTCTGCCGGCCCAACTTCAATTTCATTACGGACAACGGCTTTAAGATAAAGGAACGGATCATTGTAAGGAGCCTTTAGGGCAGGCGACTTCCGGGCCGTCTCTTTATCTTCCACCGATACGCGCAAGTCTGTAGCATTATCCTGATAGATATACCCCTTTTCTCCATATACATGCATATCCTTGCGGTTGATGGGCCAATTCCACGAAGCCATAATTTGTACCGTCAGCCTGGGATACTGAACAATTATCGTAGCATCATCATCTACTTTGGGATAAACCGTGGGCTTTTGCTGGTTAAGTACGGCATATACGCTCACCGGCTTTTCTCCGTGCAGTAGCCAGGTAGCGATATTAGCGCCATAGCAACCGAAATCTATCACAGCGCCTCCCCCGTTCAATACCGGGTCGGTAAGCCAGTCGGTAAATTCCTTGCTGCACCCTATTTCAAAAGGGCCCCGGTGGCCGTCGTATACATTTATACGTGTAATGCCGCCGATGGCAGATTGGTTATTTATCATGCGGTATGTTTCGTCCAGGCTTGCATACCAGGTTGTTTCGTAGTTTGTGAGTAAATGTATCTTGTGCTTCCGCGCCAGTTCGGCCATCCGCTGGGCGTCTGCCGTAGTGGTAGCCAAGGGTTTTTCTACCATTACATGAATCCCCCTCGGCGCGCATGCTTCTACCACACGCAGGTGGTGGGCGATGGATTCGTATACAATGACTGCTTCCGGCTTTGTTTTGTCGAGCATTTCTCCAAGGTCGGCATAAAAGAGATCGTCGGCCACCTTACCTTTCAGGCCGTTCTTTTCCCTCAATGCGTCACTCTCTTCCGAAACGCCTACGATAACAAAATCCCCCCGGTCTACGCGCCTGGTAACTTCCCCCAAATGACCATGGGAAAGGCCGGCAACTCCCAACCGCAAGGGTTGGCTTTCCTGTGCAAAAGAAAATAAGGGCATCACACAAACAATACTACACAACAATGCTTTCATCTTTTTCATAAGGCTAATCATTAAAAGTTATATGGCACAAACTTAAAAAAAATAAGCTACTTTCTTCCATTAAGCCGCTTATTTTTAAGTATTATTTCCAATTACAAATCACCGGCAACGCTCCATGTCATGCCGGTGCAGTAGTCCATCTATCACAACATTTTAGCTGTTTATATCCGATGATTTATTGTTTTGTTCGTAACCTATTAAGCGTTTCACAGCTGTGAAAGAAGGGTTTCACAACTGTGAAAGAATAGTTTCACAACTGTGAAAGGAAGGTTTCACAACTGTGAAATGCTTAAATGGATGGCGCAACTTCACGAAATGAGTATATACAAAACCATAAAAGTATATATATGTGGCATCTGAAGTCGTAGAACAACGACTTCCCTTATTCGGTGAAGATAATTTCGAGGGTGAAAGGAAATGGCAAGGGTGAAACGACCACGTTCCACCCTACTACCCGCTTCTATAAAGGGTTTGAAGCGCTTGGTGAAAGGTGGAACGTGCTATAAAAAAACACTCAGTATAGACAATTATAATACAAGGTTGTGCGTGCCGGCAGTTACTATCTGCCTTTTTCCTTGAGGGGATACAACTTCTGCCGAGGTCCCTTCGGGAACTGTCAGCCGAAGCTGAAGCCGGCGGCCTGATTTCTTTATGCCTACCGCTATCCTACCGAAGTGAGTATCTATTACGGCCTCTGCTTCGGTAAGGTTTCCCATTTGAGGAGCTACTTTAAACGTTCGGAAGCCGGGCGACAACGGTTCCACACCGCATACTTTGCTGCTTAGCATCGTAAGCGGGCCTCCGCTCCAGGCATGATTAATTGTTCCGCCGCCAAAACCTTCGCTGCCAATGCCCCAGCCTTCAAACAAGGTGGTATACGGATAAGCCATCATCCCGGCATAGCGTTCCTTCATACGCTGTAAGGCAAATGCCGGTTGGTTCATCCGGAAGAGCGCTTCCAATACGTATTTCTCCATATAGGGGCTGGCGTGGTATTCTTTGCGCAGCACGTTTACGATAGCCGGGTATTTCTCTTTCGACGCCAGTCCGGATACAACGGCCATTGCCTGCGCACGATCGTCGGTCTCGCCTTTATAGCCGGGCGAGCGATAGGCTGTGCCGTTCCAGAAGCGGGTATCGAAACAGTTGGCTATTGTTTCCATCTTTTGGGTGATCAAGGCTACGTCTTCCTGTTTGCCAAGTTGTCCGGCAAAGGCTCTTTGCGCTTTGAGGGCCAGGTAATACCAGCAGTTGGTAAGTACGCCCATGTCGATATTTTCGCCCCAGTCACCCCAGTTCCATCCACCGGAACGTTCTATGGCCAAGCCGCTTTTATCTACTTTCCATACATCGTGCAGATAACGGTGCAGGCGATCGTAAACAACCGGCACAAAGGCGCTGTCGGCGCTATAAAAGTACTGGGTATAAAAGCCATACCATCCCACAGACGCCAGCATCTGAAGAGGCAATTCTTTCGCCCAATTACCGGCAGGCATAGGAGAAAAGATCACGCCGTCTTCCTGCTGCCAGTTCATCAGTTCGTAGATACCTTTGGTAGCCAGTTGCTGTGCTGCCGGAGAAAGGGCATAAAAGGTTTCGCCCAATTCGTTCACTTCGTCTCCCCACCATTGGGCGCGTTCCCTGTCGGGGCAATCCATATAGCTGTCGCGCATGGTAATATAAAGCGTCCGGGCCGAGCGTTTCCATAATTCCGTATAAAAAGGATCGTTGCATTGGAACGAGCCGGTAAACTCCGCCTTATAACCCGTCTCGCGATACCTGGCTTCGAGTACGTTTACGCCTTCCGGGATGATGTACCATACCTCATGGCCGTTCATCCATCCATAGCTTTCGTATTCCTGCACACCTTCGCGGGTGATGTATTCGGCGCGGACGTTATTGTCGCCTCCTCCCCGGTAATTGTCTGTCTGTATATGGATCGTGGCGCCGGGCTTTGCTTCCACCCGCAACCAGGGAGTTACCTGGCAATTATAAGGAAGCCTGCAAATGAGCGTATCGCCGGATTGCCTTACCGCCGGATAAGACGCCAGTCCATGATCTTTCCATTGTGGGATAGGGCGTTCTGTCAATGGCCCGAAAGGAGCGGCCCCCGCTTTGGCAATGGGGGCGGCTTGCGATAAAGAGCCTTTAAACGTTGTCTGGTTCCAATCTTTTATTTCCCGCCGGGCGTCAAAGCGGATATTGCTTTCCGGCAAACGAAAGTTGGGGAAAGGCGCATCCGTATGCTGATAGGCTTCATACAAGGCGCACTGCCAGCTTGCATCGGAGGCGATCTCTATACCGGAAGCCACTGCGTCAAACAGCAAAGCCGCCTTCCCGCTATTGGAATGACTGAAACCATCCTGCCCGAAATGCCATACCAATACAGCTATCAGATTCTCTCCCGGCGTAAGATAAGGCGCTATATCTACTACGTCGTAATAGGCGCCCTGTGGCGAAGGCCCGCGTTTCAGCCCGCCTTCAAATACAACCATCTTATTGTTTACCCAAAGCCAATATTTGGAATCGACGGCAATACGGGCGGTAAGGGAGTGGGGAACGGTAGCTATATCAACGGTCTTCCGGTAAATCAACCAGGTGTTTGTAGCGCTCTGGCACCTCTCCGTATTAATCCATTGCCCTTTCCATTCTATAGAGAATGTATGCTGCGCTATACTAATCAGCACGAATAAAAGAAGTCTTTTCATATTAATCTTTCGCATAGCTTCTTTAGTTGATTTATTCAGTCAGTATTATTATCCCTTCCGGCGCCTTTATGGTACTCTCTATTTCGCCATCCGCTCTCTTCTCATGCCGGATGGTCAGTATACCCCGGGGCGTAGGGAATGTACCTTCTACCCATTGCAAATCGCCAAGATTCGGCGTGATACGTATTTTGCTGCATCCGGGTTCTACCACCTGCACGCCGAGGACGTATTCGCTCAGCCATGCCGTAGGCCCCGAAGCCCAGCCATGACACAGGCTATGCCTGAAACCTTTGTAACAATAATCGCCATAATCGCCGTGAATATCTTTTTTCCCTTCGGGAACTAATTCATCAATACGTCCGGCATTCGTCAACCAGTCTATATTAAAATCTTCCCAGAAAGTAGTCGCTCCCAAATCGAGCATTGCTCCCCAGTAGCGCCGGATCACGTCCAGCGCTCCCTGATAATTCCCGGCCGCCGCCATCGCACGCAGCATATAGTATCCGTAGAAAGTAGAGAAGCCGCTTGCGCCATTGACCGATAAGAATTTCTCGTCTGCCTCATCCGGGTTCATCATACCGGCCAGGGCCATTAAGGCCGCCGCTTGTTTGGAGCCCGGGGCGTCGGGCGCTTTTCCCGGATCGAGCCCTGTTTTATATACTTTTGATGATGCTTTTACGGCGCGGCTCATGGCTTTATTACATTCCTTAGCCAATTCAAACTCGCCAAGGATGGCGCATAGCTCTTCGCCTGCTTTGAAAGCCATGATCATCAGGGCTTGCAAGCCGGCGTCTATCGCTTCTTTGTTTTCGCTTGAAGGCCAGTCGAGGAAACGGCCGCCGTCTAACTGTTCGCGCCCGTCTTTGTCTGTCTTACTGATCAGGTGGCGCAGTAAGGCGGAGAGGTATTCTTTTTGTTTTTCCAGGTATTTTAAGTCGCCCTGGTAGTAATACCAGTCGCGATGGATCAGTATCCACCAGATAGAGTACGAGCTTATGCCGTTCATCCAGCCCGGAAGAGGCGTTATATCCCGTATCAGATCAAGACTTTTGGGTACGGCTTCGTTTTTGCCGAACACGGTATTCACCGTCATCACTTCGGGGTGGAGGTCGCCAATCCATACAAGGCGGTCGCGTTTGATGCCATCCCACAGGTAATCCTGCATATTGAGATGCACCGTATAAGCGCCCGTCTGCCAGATACGGTTGAGCCGTTCGTCGTTACAACGGAACGAGCCTTTATAGGGAATATCGCGATAGGTATAAATCGCCCGCATCTCTTTCAGATGCAGCTCCGTTTCTTTACTTACAAGGTCGATCCGTGCAAAGCGGAAGCCCGAATTACCTACCTCTAATACGCCAAGCCAGGGAAGGGTTACGCAGAAATCCCTCATCGCATGGTCGTTGGTAGCTCCTTTTTCGCCAATGCTGCTCATTGCCTCGCTGGCAGATTCTCCCAGGCGGATCCTTACTTCTACAGGCGTTTGCGAAACAGACATCCCGGTAACGATCTGGATACCTCCCTGCAATTCGCGCCCAAAGTCGAGTAAGATAGCAGCCGAGGCCTCGCCCGTACTCTTCATTACGCAGATGCGGTTATTAGCCAAATCCGATTGTCCGTTCCCCGGCGAAAGCAGATAGTCTGCATTTTTAATAAGCGTATCACCCTGTTGCCACACAATACGAACGGGCGAGAGATATTCCCTCACCCTCCTATCCCGCTGCTGAGCAATGGCGGGAATAGAAAAGATCACTAAAATAATAACGATGGCCTTCTTCATAACTCCTTAACTCCTCTAACTACTTAACTACTCTGACTACTTTAACTACTCTGACTACTACTCTAACTCTCCAGCCCAAATGCCAGCGCCAACCCATCCAACTGTTCATCCGTCATTCCTTCGGGTTCGTAGCCTGCCATGCGGGCGCTGAAATAGATCTGCGCCGATTTGCTAAGCGTATCGATCGCATCAAAACATTCGATAATATCTTCGCCTACCGCCAGGATACCATGCTTTTCCCAGAATACCACATCATGCTTTTCGAGTTGTTTGATGGTGGCATGCGCCAGTTCAATCGTACCCGGTATTTCGTAAGGAACGATCCCTATACCTTTCGGGACGATGATACGACATTCCGGGATCATGCTCCAAAGCAGGCGGGTGATAACTTCCGACTGCATAAAGGGTTTGCAATGCGTCATCCCAATCAAATCCGTAGGATGTGTGTGCAATACCACCTTATTGTCGCGCCCTTTGGCACGAAGGTAGTTATGCATCATCAGGTGGGAAGGCAGTTCCGAAGTAGGCGCTATGGCTTGCTTAGCTATAATCTCGTACGAGAGGCCATCGGCAGCAATCCGTATCAGGGAACCATTGGCAAATGGATCCTGCGCTACATACCGCATCCGTTTGCCGGTACCCGTTACGTAAAAGATATGTCCGGCAAGCGCTGTCATGGCTTCCGGCAAAGCTACCGGCGGGGCAATGGCAGGCTGTTTCTTTTCTTCCTCACTCATCAAAGAGGTAATATTTACCGATATATTCCCTCCATTGCGTTCCGCCCAGCCTTTGGCCCAGAGATATCCGGCTACTTCGGCAATACGAGCTATTTCATGCATCATCATTACGTTGATTATTTTGATTATTGTTGATTACTCTAACTACTTTAACTACTCTAATAACTACTTAACTACTCTAACTACTCTAATAACTACTTAACTACTCTAACTACTTAACTACTTTAACTACTCTAATAATAACTACTTAACCCCTTGTACTACTATAAGCGAGAATATCAGCAGCGCCATTCCGGCGATGAGTACATAGACTGTTTTCCGGCCTGTGCCTTTCCATTCTTTCAGGATAATTCCCCATACGTTGCTGAATATAACATTGAGCGACATCAGGATGCTCCATGAAAAGGCCAGCATCACCGGTGAATCTGCAAAATAGTCTTTCCCCATTCCTAATCCGAAAAACTGGGAGTACCACAATACGCCGGCTAAGGCGCAAAATAACACATTATTCAGCAATATGCCGCCTGGTACAGCAAAATAATCTTTTCCGCTCTTGTTTTTTATGTTCCGGGAGATGCAGTAAATGGCATTGGTAAAGAAGCCGCCCGTTGTTACCATCAGGGTAGCGGGCAAGGTCTTAAACAGCTCATTGCTTCCGGCTACCACAAGCGGTTCACCGGCTTCAAGCCCCAGGGCGAAACAGGCGCTCATCACGCCGGCCAGCAAAGCAACCAGCAAGCCCTTCGTCAGGGCAAAGTCTTTTACGGCAGCTTTCTTTTCTTCGTCTGTCATGTTCTTTGCCCGCAGGCTTCCGGCATAGCCTATTACGGCAATGCCTCCGAGGGTTATACAGACGCCAATAAGCAGAATCAGTCCGCTGCCATGAAACAGATCCGTACCCTTCATCAATGCAGGGATAAGGGTGCCGAATGCAGCACAGGTTCCCAGCGCGATAGACTGCCCCAGGGCGATCCCCAGATAGCGCATACTGAGGCCGAAGGTGAGCCCGCCTACTCCCCAAAGCATGCCAAAGCCCATGGCCTTGAAGGTGGCAGACGAATCAACAGTGAGGATCTGCATCAGGCTACCCCCTTCGGGAACAGCCAGCAGCGCGCCTAAGAAGGGGAAAAGGAGCCAGGCAAAGATTCCCTGCACAAGCCAGAAACATTCCCAACTCCATTCCTTCACTTTATTAATAGGTACGTACGAGCTGCTTTGCCCGAAGCTCCCTATCGCAATAATAACTAAACCGATTATCGTGTTCATACAAACGCTGTTCTTTTAGCTTCTTTTGCTTGTTACTTCCTTTTCGTATTGCTGGATGCCCGGGATGCAGTCTTCATCCGAAGGGATATTGTTGCGGAGGCAGTACATATCCCATACGGCGCCCCAGGGGAGGGATTTGCTTATTTCCTGCAAGGCGAGGCGTTCGAAGTACTTCCCTTCCGCTTCGTATTGCTGTAGCAGGTGGGAGGGTTCGAGCAGGGCTTCGAGGATGGCTTTTTGCGTAGCCCGGCAGCCCACTACGTAGGCTCCGATGCGATTGATCGTAGCATCGAAATAGTCGAGGCCGATATGTATGCGGTCTAAAGCGTTGCAGCGGATGATTTCGCGGGCCAGGTCGTGCAGGTCGTCATTCAGGATCACTACGTGGTCGCTATCCCAGCGTATGGGGCGGCTTACGTGAAGCATTATCTCCGGCGTGAAAAGAAGTAGCGACGAGATCTTGTCGGCCACGCTCTCCGTGAGGTGGAAATGGCCGGTATCGAGGGTTACGATCTTCCCTTTCTTTGCTCCGTATCCCAAGTAGAAGTCGTACGAGCCTACGGTGTAGCTTTCCAGGCCGATGCCGAAGAGCTTGGCTTCGATGCAGTCTTTCATGTGCTCGTAGCCGGTGGCGAATATTTCGTCGAGCGATTGCTCCAGGATGCGGCGGTATTTCAGGCGGTTGGCGGGTACCTCCTTGCTTCCGTCGTGAATCCAGAGGTTCATCATGCAGGGGTCGTTCTGGGCGATCCCTATTTCGTCGCTTATCCAGCGGCAACGCTTGGTGTGTTCAATCCAGAAGTTGCGGATGGCGTCGTCGGGGTTCGACAGCGTGAGGTCGCCGCTTTTGGGGTGCGAGAAGGAGGTAGAATTGAAGTCGAGCTTCATATTATTCTCTTTGGCCCATTGCATCCACGAGGTGAAGTGGGCAGGCTCTGCTTCGTTGCGGTCTACCTTCTTGCCGCCAAAGTCGCCATATATTTCGTGCAGGCTCAGGCGGTGATGGCCGGCTATGTAAGAGGCGGCTTGTTGCACGTCGGCCCGCAGTTCGTCGATGGTACGGGCGCGTCCGGGATAATTGCCGGTTACCTGGATGCCTCCGGTCAGTTCGCCTCCCTGGTTTTCAAAGCCGCTTACGTCGTCGGCCTGCCAGCAATGGAGGGATA
>JAISCM010000252.1 GCA_031265595.1 Tannerellaceae bacterium | reverse complement strand
AATGTCCTGTATCAGTTCGGCAACAAGCGCTTTGTTCCCTTTGTGATGCTTCAGGCGGGATACCAGTTGCCGCTGGAAAGCAAGCTTACCTACAACCGGCCTTATTATACGGCCTCCTACTCCAGCTATATCGATGTTCCGAACAAGCTTGTGGCCAAAGGGGGCTTTATGGCGCATCCTTCCGTAGGGATCATCTACTATACAACGTATGGCTTTGGCTGGAGCCTGGCAGTAGGCTATCGCTACCAGCAACTGCATTACACCGGCGACGAGGATTATAAAATGCAGGTAGAATACAATCGTCTTTCACTTCAGATAGGTCTCATCTTTTAATCTTATTACGTATGAAAACAATATATATATCCGTTCTTTGCCTGCTGGCAATGGTTTGCACCTCTTCGTGTACCGATAAGTATACGGAAGAGCTCAACGTGAATGCCCCTGTTTATATGTCTTACGACGAACTCCGTTCTTCCGTAAACAAGACGGCTCCGCGGGAGCTGGTAGCGCCGGGCAAGATATACTTTAAGGGAAACTACCTGTTGGTGGTGGAGCGCTTTAAAGGGATCCATTTTATAGACGTCGCCAACCCGGCAAGCCCCCAGAATAAAGCCTTCATCGAAGTGCCGGGCTGTGTGGATATCGTTATGAAGGATAATATGCTCTATGCCGACAGTTATGTAGATTTAGTGATCATCAACGTGGCCGATATAAATAACATCCAGGTAGCCGGGCGGATGAACGACATACTCCCCTATACGCTCCCTGTAGCGGAAGACGACCGCTTACCCTACGGCAAGGTGGATACGAATATGGGGATCGTTACCGGCTGGCAGATCGAACGCGAAAAGCGCGAACTGGAAACGGCGTCTTACCCTTATTATCCTTCTTATCCCGTAGACGACGCTTATATAGCTCTACCGGCCGCCGATATAGGCGTGGGAGGCGTTAATACGGGCAAAAGCGGCTCTATGGCGCGCTTCGGGATATATGATAAATACCTGTATCTGGCAAACAACTCCCAGTTGTATGTACTGAATATCAGTACCCCGGCCCGGCCGGTTATTGAGGAGATGCAGAATCTTGCAGGGCAGGCGGAGACAATGTTTATCCACGATAAGCATATCTTTTTCGGCGCGCCCAACGGGATGATGGTTTATACCCTGGCCGTGCCCTCGTTTCCGCAATACGTTGGCCATTATTATCATATCACAAGCTGCGACCCGGTGGTGGTGCAAGACAGCATCGCCTACGTAACGCTACGGGGGGGCACGATGTGCAATACGGGCGTCAACCGGCTGGATGTGATTAAAATGACAAATGATTATACGGAGCACGAATTAGTAGCCTCCTACGGCATGCGCGGCCCCTACGGCTTAGGTATCGACGGGAATGTACTCTTTATATGCGATGGAAGCGACGGGCTGAAAGTGTTTGACGCTACAGATTATAGAACGATAACCGATAATCTGCTGGCTCAGTTTCACGAAATACAGACGTACGACGTAATCCCTGTGAACGGCTATCTGTTTATGATCGGCGACGATGGGTTCTATCTCTACGACTATTCGGATATAAAGAACATCAGGCAGGTGGGGCATATCCCCGTAGCTAAGAATTAAGCGCAAGCAGCTCTTCTATAAGCGTGCGATCGTTACTTAGGCGGGGAATCTTGTGTTGCCCGCCTAATTTTCCTTTCTGTTTCAGCCAGTCGTAAAAGGCTCCTTCGCGCGAGACAACGATCTTCAGCGGTTGGAGGGAGATGCTTTTGTAGCGCTTGGCTTCGTAGTCTGAATTTAACTCTTGCAGATGCTTATCCAGCAGCGATCCGAACTCGTCGATAGAGGGCGGCATCTTCTCGAACTCGATAAACCATTGGTGAAGCCCTTTGCCCTTGTCGAGCATGAAAAGGGGGGCGGCGGTGTATTCTTTTACCTTGGCGCCTGTTTTGCAACTGGCTATGCTGATGGCTTTGTCGGCATTATCTACCATTAACTCCTCGCCAAAGGCATTGATATAATGCTTTGTTCGTCCCGAAATGATGAACTTATGCGGGCGGATGGATGTAAAGCGCACGGTATCTCCGATAAGGTAGCGCCACAGGCCGCCGCAGGTGGTGATTATCATGGCATAGTTTTTACCTGTTTCCACGCGTTCGAGCGGCAGGATGGGTGGATTGGGGCTGTTCAGTTCATTGAAAGGGATGAACTCGTAAAAGATACCATAGTCTGGCATCATCAGCATGCTGGAATCAGACGGGTCGTCCTGGATGCCGAAAAAGCCTTCCGAAGCATTGTAGGTTTCTATGTAGTGCATCCTGCCAGATGGGATGAGGGCCTTGTATTGCTCGCGGTAAGGCTCGAAGCTTACGCCTCCGTGAAAGAAGACTTCCAGGTTGGGCCATACGTCGGTAAGGTATTGCTTGCCCGTCTTCTCCAATACTGCTTTGATCAGTACCAGCATCCAGGAAGGGACGCCCGACAGGCTGTTGACATCTTCGTTCCAGGTGCTGCTTACGATGGCTTTTATCTTGCTTTCCCATTCGTCCATCAGGATGATCCGCTTCTTTGGGACGCGGAACAGATTAACGATGGGGGGGATGTTTTGTATCAATACGGCGGAGAGGTCTCCATAGTGTGCGCGCTGGTTGAGCGGCGAGGGGCTGTGGCTGCCTCCCAGTATCAACCCCTTGCGGGAGAAGAAACGGCTTTCGGGGTTGCTCCGTAAATAAAGCGCCACGCAATCAAAGCCGCCTTTATACTGGCTGTGCTTAATTTCGGGGGTTACGGGGATGAATTTGCTTTTATCATTGGTCGTACCGCTACTCTTTGCATACCACTTCACTACCGAAGGCCAGAGCACATTCTTTTCGCCGTTGATCATCCGGATAACGAATGGCTTGATGTCGTCATACCCCTGTAAAGGCAGGCGGGCGGCAAAGTCTTCGTAAGTGCGTATGCTTTTGAAATCATACGTAGCCCCCCACTTCGTATGCCTGGCTTTGCATAAAAGAGCCTGCAATTGTTTTCGCTGGATATCGCCGGTATCTTGCGCAAACTTCTCGATTTCCCGCTGCCGGGGAACGAATATCTGTGATGTTACTCTTGTTAAAATATCCATGCTCTTTTAAATGAATCGGATGCAAATGTAGCCATTATCGCGGTTATTTCTATCTTTGCGATGAATAATTATGTAATTATGAAAATAGGTATCCTTTCTTCAGGGGGAGATTGCCCCGGCATCAACGCTACGATACGCGGCGTGGGCAAAACGGCGATCATGCATTACAACATGGAGATCGTAGGTATACACCGTGGATTCTCCGGTATCTTAAACAAAGATGTAGAGCCGCTTAACGAACGCAGCCTCTCCGGCATCCTTAATCTCGGAGGAACTATCTTAGGCACCTCGCGCGAGAAAACATTCCGCAACCAGATCGTTGCCGACGCAGGCCAGGCCTCGGTAATAAAGCAAAGCTACGACCAGTTGGGCCTGGATTGCATCGTCTGCATCGGCGGAAACGGTACGCAGAAGACGGCCAGCCTGTTGTCTGAAATAGGGCTGAACATCATCGGCGTACCCAAAACGATCGACAACGATGTATGGGGGACAGACATCACCTTCGGCTTCGATACAGCCGTCAATATTGCTACGGAGGCCATAGACAGGCTTCACTCTACAGCCAGTTCACACAAGCGGGTCATGGTGGTAGAGGTAATGGGGCATAAGGCAGGGTGGATAGCTTTATATGCCGGCATGGCAGGCGGGGCAGACGTCATCCTGCTGCCGGAATTAGGGCATACTATCAATAAGGTAAACGCCGCGATCCTGGACCGCGCCAAACGGGGGAAGCCGTATTCGATCGTAGTAGTAGCCGAAGGAATAGACATCCCTGATAAGAAGAACCGCCGCCCGGCAGACTTCATCACCAAAGCTATCGAAAACGCTACGGGCATCGAAACCCGCGAAACGGTATTAGGCTACACCCAGCGGGGAGGCAACCCTTCTCCTTTCGACCGGAACCTGGCTACCCGTTTAGGCGGGCATGCTACGGAACTGATCGCCAATAAACAGTTCGGGCGTATGGTCTGCATGAAAGGAGACAAGGTAAGCGCTATCCCCTTGTCTGAAGTAGCCGGCCGGCTAAAGACAGTTACTCCCGAACACGATCTCATCATTCAGGGCGAACGCATGGGGATTACGTTCGGGCAATAAAAAAAGTTGGAACGAAGCGCCTGCTCCGTTCCAACCGTTCTTTTATCCGTTATACCGGATCCATATCCAATCGTTCATAGCGTTGCCTTTATGCTTGAACCATCCGACACAATGATATAGAACCCATGCTCGCGCAGCGGGATGAACTGTTCCGCCTCAAT
>JAISCM010000042.1 GCA_031265595.1 Tannerellaceae bacterium | reverse complement strand
TACGGTAGATAACACAGGCCTTTCTATAAAAGTTTTTAACATTGCATTCTTATTTTAAGCGTATACTTATCTGTTTGTTATTCTTTCACGTTGATCTTTTTCCCATGGGTAAGCGTAGCTACGCCATCCGTCACGATCCGGTCTCCACTATTCAAGCCCTCCGTCACGGCATAGCTCTTCCCGTCTGGGAGAGGCACCACCGAAATAGCCTTTTGCGCTACCGAATCACCTTGCACTTTATACACCAGCACTTTGTCTTGTTGGGCAAAGGTTGCTTTCTGGGGGATTAAGATTACATTGTCTAATGTACGGGGGATGATTATCCTGCCACTGGTGCCGCTTCGTAAGATCCCTTGTTTGTTAGGAAATTCAGCACGGAAGCTGGCCGTCCCGGTTGTTACATTGATTGTCCCGGTGATGGTTTCTATCTTTCCCTTTTCCGGGTAAGCGCTTCCATCGGCCAATGTTAAGGTTACTTCGGGCGCTTTTTTTATTTTCTCAGCTTGTGTGCTTCCTTCCAGGGTATTTAAAAACTCGGCCAGGGCCTTTTCATTCAGTGAGAAGTAAGCAAATACGTTCGTTGTATTAGCCACCGTGGTCAGTACGTATTGATTGTTCACCAGGCTGCCCTGGCGATACGGGATGGCGCCTACTACGCCATCCACCGGGCTCGTTACGTTCGTCCAACCCAGCGTAGCTTGTGCATTCAGCAGAGAAGCTTTCGCCTGCTCTTTCGTTGCTAAAGCCGAGGTGTAGGCATTCTGATACGTCTCCAGTTGTACCTGGCTTACAATCCCTTTCTCTGCTAAGGGCTTCATTCTGTCTACATTTAATTTAGCTGTATTTACCTGCGCTTCGGCGCTGTTGACAGCCGCCTTCGCTGTGGTAAGCGCCTGTTCGGCCTGCGGAGAATTGATCTTAAATAAAGACTGTCCTTTCTTTACCACCGAGCCTTCGTCTATATAAATAGCATCAATGAACCCATCAATACGCGGACGGATCTCTATATCTTCTTTACCCCGGACGGTTACCGGGTAAATAGATTCTAATGCGGCATTTTGTATATCCACTACCATCGTGGGATATTCCGGGATGACAGTAGCGTTGCGCCCCGGGGCTTCTGTTTTCTTTCCGCAACCTGCCAATAAAAGGAGAGCCGCTGCTCCCCAACACATTTTAGACACATTCACATTCATACCTCTTATAAATTATACTTGTTGTTTCGTCTTCTTACTACTTGCTTTTTATTAACAAAGAAAATCCTTCACAGGTTTAATCTTTCTTTTAATAATTTATATCCTGATCCGCTTGCTCTTAAACTTGTACCATTTTTCAGTCGTATATGATAACTCTCCTTTCCATACAGCTCTACTCTCATAATGTAATTTGTATTTACAATGGAAGAGCGATGGATACGTACAAAGTCCGCAGGCAGATGTTTCTCAAAGTGCTTCATCGTCTGCTCTTTTATAAATTGCCCGGAAGGAGTGAACAAAGTTACATAATCTCCACAAGCCTGAATACAAAAAAGTTCATTTAATTTTATAATATGGATACGCCCTCCATCTTTTACCGATATTTTATCGATGGTTTCACCGGGCTCCTCCATCTGCTTGTTGTCAGTCGTTATTTCTTGTTCTTCCGGTAGCGCCTCTTGTTCTTCCCTCTTTTTTTGTACCATCCAATACCATTGTAGAAGGATGGTCCAGCATAAAAAGCCGAAAAGGAAACGAAGCGGAAGGCTTCTCAGGAAGACCGGAGGCTCTGTCTGCTCCGATAAGGAAAGGATGGAATAACATACCCCCAGACAAATGGCCTGCACAAGCAAAGCGATCATGATCTGCGCCTGCCATACGTTTACAAAGAAAATCAGATACCAGGCAGCATAGCCGGCAACGGCCAGCAATCCGGTAGAAAGTATACTGTCTATCAGGGCGTAGGCGGGCAACACACCGGCATACATGACTAACAATACCCATTGAACAACTATTACTAACAGGATTAACAGGCTACCTGTCAACTTACTGGTAGGTGATTCTGTAAACGGATGATCCGGCATAATCAATTCTTTATCTCAATTCCACTAAACGTTAAATCACCTTTTATGATCAACTTATGTTCGTAGTCTACTGCCTGCGAAATATGGCGTTTGTCTTCGCATCCGCTTAGGGTAGAGTCTGCCTCTACCTGCACATTCCAATGAGCAGGAATAAAGAGTTCTACTCCTCCAAAGGAGCAATCAATGTCAATACGCGTCTGAGGTTCTTCCAGCGTCGTCTTTCGTAAATCAAGGGTGACAGACCCGAAAGACACATCAAGGTCGGCGCCTCTGAACACCGGATCGAGCACAATATACCGGGCTGCTCCGAAACTTACATCCGCTTTTACAAATCCGTCTTCCGAAGAGAGCTCTTCCGAAGTAGCATGCTCACACCCATCCCATTTCCATTCTCCATGATGCTTACACTTCCGTCGCCTGAACAATAATACAATACCTATTATAATAAAGATAACCGGCCAGTACGTACGAAACCATTCGCCTTCCACGCCTGTTATAACCGGTATCAGGAAGAACGTCCCCACTACTAAGAATATAAACCCTGCTGTCAGGTTTCGTTTGATAAGCGACGACAGGCCAAAGGCAATCAGCAACATTTGCCAGGATACGACAATGCGGAAAACAGCATCGGAAATCAAATCTAAATTCCGCCCAAGCAACATACTGCCTGCTACAATAAAGATCAACGCCGCAACGATGGTATTAACGGTGCGGTGCCAATGCGGATGTGATAGTTTACGGATAATCATTTCTTTTAATTTTAGAATTTTACTTTATCATGCAAAGGTATCTTCTTCCATAAACCTTACAACGTGAAAACGTCTGCCGGGCAATAACTGCCGACGAATAACGGATTATAATCGACAAAAAAACTCCCCCGGAATGTCCATGGAGGAGTTTTTTATATAGTTCATAAGCGCCTTGTTTTATTAATCTTTCAATTTAGCCATGATAAATTCGCGATTCAGGCGGGCTATATTCGATATGGAAACATCCTTTGGGCATTCTGCTTCGCAGGCGCGGGTATTCGTGCAATTGCCAAAGCCTAATTCGTCCATCTTCGCTATCATGGCTTTGGCGCGGCGGGCGGCTTCTATCCTGCCTTGCGGCAATAAAGCCAACTGGCTTACTTTGGCCGATACGAATAGCATGGCCGAACCGTTCTTGCAGGCTGCTGCACAGGCGCCACAGCCGATACAGGCCGCTGCGTCCATGGCAAGGTCTGCATCTTTCTTTGGGATAGGGATGGAGTTGGCATCCGGTACGCCTCCCGTATTTATGGAAACGAATCCCCCGGCCTGAATGATCTTATCGTACGCATAACGGTCTACCATCAGGTCTCGTACAACCGGGAAGCCGGCCGAACGCCAGGGCTCGATCGTAATGGTGGCGCCATCATTGAATCTGCGCATGTGGAGCTGGCACGTCGTGATACTTGTGTCTGGCCCGTGCGGACGTCCGTCAATATAAAGCGAACACATACCGCAAATACCTTCGCGGCAATCATGGTCGAACACCACCGGCTCTTTTCCTTCATTCACCAATTCTTCATTCAGAATATCCAGCATTTCGAGGAAAGAACTGCCTTGCGAAACGTCTTTCAGTTGATAAGTCTCGAAAGCTCCTTTTTCTTTCGGGCCTTTCTGACGCCAAACTTTCAGTGTGATATTTATATTTTTATCCATTGTTGTTTTAGTTTTTGTAATTTCTTTGTTGACGAAGTACGAACTCATAATCAAGCGGTTCTTTATTCATAACCGGGTCTTTGTCTTCTCCCTGGTATTCCCAGCAGGAAACGTAAGAGAATTGATCGTCACGGCGAAGCGCTTCTCCGTCGGGTGTCTGGTATTCTTCGCGGAAATGGCCGCCGCAGGATTCGGCGCGGTCATACGCATCATGCGCCATCAATTCGCCTATTTCGATGAAGTCGGCCAAACGCAATGCTTTGTCAAGCTCTATATTCAGGTCGCCTGCTTTGCCGGGGATGCGTACATTGCTCCAGAACTCTTTCTTCAACTGTTTGAGCATCCCGATCGCTTCTTTCAGTCCATCGGCATTACGGGCCATACCTACATGATCCCACATGATATGCCCTAATTCTTTGTGTATACTGTCTACAGAGCGTTTGCCCCGGATACTCATCAAGCGGTCAATGCGTTCTTTGGCCTGTTGTTCGGCTTCTTCAAATTCAGGCAGATCCGTGCTGAAGCGCGGCACCTGTATCTGGTCGGCCAGGTAATTCTGGATGGTATAAGGCAATACGAAATAGCCGTCGGCCAGCCCCTGCATCAGCGCCGAAGCCCCTAAGCGGTTTGCGCCATGATCGGAGAAGTTGGCTTCGCCTATGGCAAATAAACCGGGGACAGACGTCATCAGTTCGTAATCTACCCACAGCCCGCCCATGGCGTAATGAAGAGCGGGGTAGATCATCATCGGCGTTTCGTATGGATTGTCGTCTACTATCTTTTCATACATCTGGAATAAGTTTCCGTAGCGCGCTTCCACTACATTTTTACCCAAACGACCGATCGCTTCGGCAAAGTCGAGATACACAGCCTGTCCGCCTCCTACGCCGAAGCCGGCGTCGCAACGTTCTTTGGCGGCACGCGAGGCTACGTCGCGCGGAACTAAATTACCGAAGGCCGGGTAGCGGCGTTCCAGGTAATAGTCGCGGTCTTCTTCTTTGATTTGTGTTGGTTTCAATTTGCCTGCACGGATGGCTTCGGCATCTTCTTTTTTCTTCGGCACCCAGATGCGGCCATCGTTACGGAGCGATTCCGACATCAGCGTCAGTTTAGATTGAAACTCGCCATGTACGGGGATACACGTAGGGTGGATCTGCACCATGCAGGGATTGGCAAAATAGGCGCCCTTTTTATAGCATTGCCATGCCGCAGATACGTTAGACGCCATGGCGTTGGTAGAAAGGAAGAATGTATTTACATAGCCGCCTGTGGCAATTACTACGGCATGGGCGGAAAAACGTTCCAGCTCGCCGGTTATCAGGTTCTGGGCGATGATGCCACGGGCGCGTCCGCCTATCTTAACCACATCCACCATTTCGTGGCGGGTGTACATTTTCACTTTGTTCAGGCCAATCTGGCGGCTCAATGCCGAATAAGCGCCCAGCAATAATTGTTGCCCGGTTTGCCCGCGGGCATAGAACGTGCGCGATACCTGTGCGCCGCCGAACGAACGGTTATCGAGCAGACCGCCATATTCGCGGGCAAAAGGAACGCCCTGCGCCACGCATTGGTCGATAATAGAGTTAGACACTTCGGCCAGGCGGTACACGTTTGCTTCGCGGGCGCGATAGTCTCCTCCCTTAATGGTGTCGTAGAAGAGGCGGTACACAGAGTCGCCGTCGTTCTGATAGTTTTTAGCGGCATTGATACCTCCCTGTGCGGCAATGGAGTGCGCCCTGCGGGGAGAATCCTGTATGCAGAAGTTTAATACATTGAAT
>JAISCM010000278.1 GCA_031265595.1 Tannerellaceae bacterium | reverse complement strand
CCGCAAAAACACTTCATTGAAGAATCCATGGTCTGATTTTGCGTTAAGAGCAAGCGCCAGTCCTCTGGGTGGCGAATGGATGCGTTTCCAAAAAAACGTAAATGACAAGACTACTTTCTTGCGCGTAGACACATCTTATGCTAATAGTGTGGGTGTTAAGTTCCTGAATTTTGCATTTGATACAGTTGCTTTAGAAATTCAAAAACAATACGATTTCCAAGTTAGATACGACGTTACCAGAGATAGTATTTCTATCCAGGTTTACGAAGCTCGTTTCAATTTGACCGATAAGTCAAATTGGCTTGATTCTTATGTAACAGAGACCGGTAATAGTAATAATGGTGAAGACTCATTGCTTGTTAAACTGCAAGACCTTGTAACGGCTGATCAAATCCGTATTATCACGATCGGGACTGAGCCTGTAAACACGAAGGCTGAGTTCGGTATTGGCGGTTGCGCACCGGCTGGTATAAATTTAACTTCACTTGATAACGACTTATATGTAATTAAGAGAGGTGAATTAACCTTGGTAGTTCCTATTTACACGGATACACTTGCTCCGAAATGGGTGAAATTAGATGACGCCGCCGTTGGTGGAACAGTTAATCCTAACTATATCCCGGCTTATCAATGGGCTGTTGTAAAAACAAGAACAGATCATCCTGAAATTTCTCCGATCCGTATCACAAACCGTGAATTCCCGGAAATTGAGCTTAATTTCCTGCAATTAAGAGATGACGCTACGGCTACTTTATATGGAACAGGCGTAAGTAAAACGAACTTTACGGCTGTGCCTGCTGCACAAAAGAAAGACTCTGTATTAGGATATAAGTACCTCACGGCTGAAGATTCAAGATTTAATACGTATGTATTCAATTATTTGCATCGCTATAATGATGAACAATTCCTGAATGTTAAGAAAATCGGTACAGATACGTCTTTGTTTGTGGATGTTGCAAAAACGCAGTTTGAACTTATCCGTCACCGTGAAGGAGATCAGACATACGGTTACTATGCAAAGAATGTGATACCCGACTTATCTCAACTGAGGAAAGTGGCTTATACGGTTAGAGTAAAAGACCAATCCAGAAACACGAACAAACAGATTCTTGTTAATAAAGCAGAAAAGAGATATGTTGTAGGTGGAGCTGTAGCGGCTGCTGACACGGCTATATTCCTGCTGAAAACGAACAACACAAGACTTATTGATGGTGTAGTTAAACCTTATTATGCGTTAGTGGATACGGGTTCTTACGCTACAGTGAATGATGATGTAGTAAAAGTGGGTATTGCCGACGAAACATTGTGGGCTTACGTACAGGTTCAGAAAGAAACCAGAACGTCTGCATTTGCCGTTTTGGAATGGACAGAACCATTATACAGAAGATTTGACGGCGAAACGTATGGTAGCCGTGAAATAAAAGAAATCTTCGGTACAACTGATAATGCTCCTCAATGGTTGAAATTCACAAAACAGAACAACTGGGAAACTGAATTCTTGTTTGAAAACTCACCGAGAGGTATCGGAAGCCCGGATCCAAACAAACCCAATACAAACGATTATCGTGATGACCTTACCGCTTTGGGTAAAACAACTATCAGCTTCTTAGGCTTGTATAATATCAAACAATATCCTGAAAGTGGTGATTTGTCTAACTATACAATCTATGTTGATACGGCATTTGTAAAAAGAAAAACAAATGGCGAAGGCGCAGCAGATATCAAAGAATACACAGCTAAACCGCAGTATATGCTGGCTGTACGTCCTGACTTTGTAAAAGGTGATACGTTATTTATCTACAGACGAGATTCTATCTGGTCTTCAAGTGGTGAACTGATTGGCGTTAATCCCGGTAAAACCGACACGATACCAAGAAACATCGCCTTTACAAGAGCCTTCTATGTATTCAATGCACAAGACTCTATTGGTGGAAATAGTAACGGCCAAGATCCGAGAAAACCCGACTATGTGGGTAAATTCGCTTATGGTGCAGAATACACAACCCGTTTAGCCTTTGTAGACGGTGTACACATGGGTGATACCTTCTATGTATTACGCAACCATCCTCTTACAACAGATATTGACTCTGCTTATTTGTTAGCTCTACCTACTTTCGATAAACATTATTTAGGCGCTAATACTCACTACCTGCCAAGATGGAATAAAAATGGTAGTCTTGCCTGGGGCAACTCAACTGATTATTTCAACAACGCTTGGAATGGTAAGAGTATGGTATTCCAGTTCCGTTTGATCGATCCGGAAGGTGTAAATGATCCAAAGAACGCACAATCAAGAGCCTTCTTAATTGAATCAAGAAACAACGAAGGAGCTAATGCAGAACAAATGGGCCCACAAAGCGGTAGATGGATCAAGATCCAGAATGGTGTTCCTGTAGTGAGCGATCTGAGTGACAAGGATGTGGCAGCACAAAACGGCGCTGAAATCTTCAATGTTACTGAAGGTGAAACAGGCAAAGCCGTAGGTAACGAAAAGGCTGCTGTTGCTTCTTCTGTACAAGTAATTACTGGAGTAGGCACAGTTACTATCCTGAATGCAGGCGGTAAGAAAGTTGCTATCAACAATATCTTAGGCCAGGCAGTTGCCAACCAAGCTGTTTCTTCCGACAATGAAACCATTGCCTTACCGAAGGGTATCGTAGTAGTAGCCATTGAAGGCGAAGCTGCTGTTAAAGCAATCGTTAAATAATTAGTATCTGCATAAGATCAACTAATAGTCTCAAAAGCCCCCTCCAAAATGGAGGGGGCTTTTTTGTTATACATTATATATATGGGAATATCGGGGGAACAAATGCCGTAAGAATCCCTCCAGTACAGAAAATAAGCCGTTTCTTCATACAGAACTATTGAAAAGATCGCATCTGTTTCCTGTTTTTGTGGTATCCCATTGATCGTCTCACCCCTGGGTGGTAGTGTCTCACCCAGGTGAGACGATCAGAGGGATGCGGACAAATAATTACTTATCCACCATCAAAACAATAAAACTATAGGATGATTTTATGACTTCATAATCTTCACAACTCAAGCGATGAAAACGAATAAGCCGGGAGTGCGAAGTAACTCTCTTCTACGGCGCTTGTTTTTATTCTTTATTTATAATTCTATTTTCATGATCTCATCTACAACTGTTGAACCTTGCTCGATATAGTAGATCATATCAAATATCTTTTCGCTCCATCCGCTGACCCGTATTACGCTATTATGTCGGGGCGCCGGGGATTTGATTGATTAAGGCTCGGAGATCGATGACGGAGATTTTGCTTTTCTTGCCGTCGGGGGCGATCATGGGTAACTCTGCGACTGTACGGAAGAAGGCGTCTTCGTAGAAAGATTCCAATAGTTTCCGGATATAGAATATTTGTACCGCATCACCGCCGTTTTTAAGAAATTCGGTGGCGTATGTTACCTGGTTGAATAAGCCGCGTTGGCGCTGGTTGTCGTTTTCGTATTCGGACTGATCGTTCCTGAGCGTCATGGAAGCTATACGCCATAGCGGGTCGAGCCGCGAGGGGTTGGCTTTCCATAACTGATAGTAAAGAGCGATCGCTTCCTGGTGACGCATATCTTTCTGGAGCATTTCCGCCCGGAAAAGGGTAAGCTGGTTCAGTAGAAACGGGTCGGGCTTCATCCCCTCTTCGGCCTTGCTGAAAAGGAGGTAGGCCCTTTTCCTGTCGTACGTTTTACCTAATGCCGCCCCCAGCAGCAGGCAAACTTCCACAGAGGTAGTATCTTTTTGATAAGCCGCTTCCAGGGGTTCGATGGAACGCATGAACTGGCCGGCATAGTAACGCGAAGCGCCTCCGTACTTCAAGGTAAGGTATGATGAATCGCCTTTCGCCAGTAAAGCGGCATAGAGGGTATCGGCTTCGGCATATTTCTTGTTGAGGTAAAAAGCCATTCCTTTATTTTGCTCAAGTAAACGATTGCCGGGATTGTAGAATAGAGCCGTATCGCAGACGGCCAATGCGCCGGCGGTAAAATCTCCTCCTGCCCGAAGCATCACATTGATAAGCGTACTGCCTAATCCGGCATTCTCACGATTTAAATTATAGGCTTGGAAATAGGAGACAATAGCGGCGAATAGATTCTCCATACGTATATAGCAATCGCCCTGGTTGCGGAGCAATGTTGGATTGTCTTTATTTTGTTCGAGCAGGTAAGTATACTTTTCCAGCGCCATCTCGTAATTGCCCAATTGAAAATAGAGCCGGGCAAGCTGGTAATTGGCGTAGAAATTGGCGCTGTCTGCTGCCAATACTTTCTGAAAATAGTGTTCGGCGTCGGATGCTTTTCCCAGGTTTGTAGCGATACGGGCTAAGGCATTCAGCATGTCGGCATTCGTAGTATCCATTTGCAGGCAATGCTGATAGTAGCGAAAGGCGTTGCGATAGTTAAGCAAGCCTTCGTAGGCCTGGGCAATGGCATTCATCGTAGCATAATCAGCAGAATCGGCTGCCGATAAATGACTGGCATATTGGATAACAGCCGTATATTGCTTCCGGTCGGCAAGTGTTTGCAGACTTGTATCCTGCGCTCTCCCTAAGAAGGAAAAGCACAGGATGATAAGTATAATCAGTTCATTTCTCATACTAAAGAAAACCTCTTTATTTATTGTAGCCGGAATGTGACGGGTACTGTATACCTGACGCGAACCGGCTGCCCGTTCTTTTTGCCGGGCGTCCATTTCGGCATCAGGCCAATAATGCGAACAGCCTCGGCATCCAATAACGGATCAACACCTTTCAGTATTTCCGTCTCACTAATGGAGCCATCTTTGTTTACCGTGAAAATACAGGTTGCACGGCCTTGCAATCCCTTGGTTTGCGCCTCTACCGGGTACTTTACGTTTTTAGCGATAAATGCCATTAGTTCACTGTCGCCGCCGGGGAATTGGGGCATGACGTCTACTACCCGGTAA
>JAISCM010000270.1 GCA_031265595.1 Tannerellaceae bacterium | reverse complement strand
ATCTCTACGCCATTAAACATCACCGGGTCTATCCGCGACATGCCTATGTTTTGTATCACCCGGAGATGCGTCAGGTACTCCTGTCCGAAGGTCATCCAGAAACGCGCCCGTTTGATGGTAGGGAAGTTCTTTACCAGGCTCTCCAGCTCTTCGTGATACATCAGGTACGATTCTTTCGGCCCGATGTGGGGATAATCCAATGGTTTGTGTACCGACAGCGGGTCTGTCTCCTTCCATTGCCCGTCTTCGTAATACTTGCCCCGCTGGGTTATCTCGCGGATGTTTATTTCAGGATTAAAGTTGGTGGCAAACGCCTTGTGGTGGTCGCCGGCATTACAGTCTACAATGTCGAGGTATTCGATCGCATCGAAATGATGCTTCGCAGCATAGGCCGTAAACACACTGGTAACGCCGGGGTCGAAACCGCAGCCCAGGATAGCCGTCAGCCCCGCCTTTTCAAAGCGTTCCTTGTAGGCCCATTGCCAGCTATACGCATATTTCGCCTCATCCAGCGGCTCATAGTTTGCCGTATCTAAGTAACTTACGCCATAGTCAAGGCAAGCGTCCATAATGGACAAGTCCTGATAGGGCAATGCCAGATTCACCACCAGCTCCGGTTGGAACGAACGAAACAGCGCAACAAGCTCGCCTACCTTATCCGCATTCACCTGCGCCGTTTGCACATTTACGTTTTTAATATCTTCCGCTATTTTATCGGCTTTACATTGGGTCCGGGTGGCAATCAGTATGTCGGTAAAGACGTCTGCATTCATTGCCATCTTCTTAACCGCCACAGTACTAACCCCTCCGGCGCCAATCACTAAAACTCTTCCCATTTACCTAATCGATTTAATCTTATTATTCTACAATAAGGCCTTTTACAACCGGGGAACAAATATACTACTTATCTTCCAATATTTTTATCACTTGCCGATAATATCCGTATAAGCGTGCCCCTCCTGGCTTTCTTTATTTTTGTAACTATTTTATTTTCAACTGTATTATTCATCCAATTTGCATTTTCTTGTCCCGAAAATTGCATATATTCGGGACAAGATTCACGCCACAAAGTTAGTTATTTGCATAATTCTATTTATTATATCCTGTCACAAATTAAGCAATAATTTGTGACAAGGCTCACACTGCAAAGATAGTCTTTTCATAACTCAACTCTATATAAAGTGAAATCAGGACTTACCCCCAACACAAACAATACATTATTTTGGGGAGAGGAGGTAATCCGCACAACAGGCATGCCAACGTTGATGACTTTCCGTAATTGCAGGCTGTAATCATATAAACAAATGGTTGTGGGCAGTTTTGTATAATCAAGCCCGATTTTAAAATAGTCTATTGGCTCCGCTTGGGGGTCGGTATCTATCGAAACGATATAATCAGCGGTAAGGGTTACTCCCATGGGGCCCCGCACATTGCCAGTATATTTCAAGTCGTTATTTTCTATCGAATAGTCATTTGTCCGGAGTTCTTCCTTTTCCAGAGAGAAACCTTGATCGTCTCTTTTATACAAAGCAGTATAAGGAATCTTAAACGTCGAGTAGTACAAATATTCATTATAAGGATTATATTTTACAATTCCCTGGAAATGATCATACACATTGTTGATATTTCCATCAAAAGGCAGTTTCCCAAAAGACTGTTTTTGCTCTACCATAACAAACGGCTCATTCGCCGCAGGAATGAAAGCAACCAGGAGATCCTCATCCAGGAAAACGAGTGAGGTAAAATCTTTAAGTTCAATCGGTTGTTTTCGCACAACAGGATTCCCGCCGGCTATACACGAGTCGATAGAAAGGACAGCGCCACGATTCGCAAACAAATCATAAGCGAATAGCCGGTTGCCAGTCATAACGTCAACATGTGGAGAAACAAATTCTTCCGGGCCTTCCCCTTTCTGAACCATTGTCCCTACTTCTTTCCCTGTTTTAGTATCAACAATATGCACAAAAGCGTCCTTATTAAAAGGATCAGTCCATACAAAATACTGCCCGGACATATACATTTCTCCCGGAAAACTCGTTTCCATATCATCACAGACAATATCCGTAAGCGTCATTGCATACCGCTCACAAGATTCTTTGGGCTTTACTTCTTTGCAAGAGCAAACAACAACTGCTGCAACCGCAGCCAGTAATAAAATTACTTTTTTCATGATTTATTTCTTTTTACTATCGTATCAACTAAACGCAACAAAGGATATAGGCTGCAAAATAAAAAAACATTCAACAATAAAATGCAAATTTAAGTTTATTTATTATCTTTGAATAAAATTTACAGACATGACAGTAGTAGGCTTAGAAGCAATCATGTATTCACCCGAAGAAATACAAGCAGGGGCAGACCGCGTTCTCGCTGCCCGGAGAAGTGGCGACAGATCGCGTTTTATTCCTTTTGAGGAAGTTAAAAAGAGACATTTAGTGGATAATATACGAAAGCCCCTATTATCTTACAAACTGAAAGTAGAACCTCCTATTATCGAATAAAAAAACAAGAATAGTACGTATTGACATACCATGATAACAAAACACAAGATTGCGATCGTCAGGGTCATAAATCTAAAAAATGTCTTTTTTTCTTTTAATGAATAGTAAAGGCAACATAAGGAAGCGATGAACATAAGGAATGAAATAATATTCAATATATTTCGTGGCCGGATGGGATTCAGAAAGTCAGGGTAATTTACCTCATAACTACAGAAAAAGAAAAAGACGCCCAACAAAATAAATATAATTGA
>JAISCM010000258.1 GCA_031265595.1 Tannerellaceae bacterium | reverse complement strand
TACATTTATATTGTCAATAATGAATAAAGCAATAAGGTTATGAAGCTTGCAGATCAATTAGATATATTAAAAATAACTCATGACGTTGGGGATATTGAAAAGTTCAAAGAGCAATATTTGTTTATCAAAGAACATTTTACATCCGAGGCCGAAATACAACAGGTTGAAGATTATGTAGACAAGATGCTAAAAAAGTCGGCAGACGAGAGTTGCCGGAACATGGAAGAAATCCGGTTGCGTTGCCATTCTAAGGATATTAGTAAAAAATTAAGCGCTATCGTATGAGATTTTAAAACGGGAACTTCTTAATTAATGATTATTATTATTAACTTTGCATCACTGAATGCTTAATGCTTAATTAAAAGTAAAAAGATGAAACGGATTATTTTTGTTTTTATGGCTGTCCTCCTGTTAGCAACGGGAGCAGCGTTGGCACAAGAAGAAGCTTCTATTGTTGTAACGGAAAACACATTTGATTTCGGCGACATTAAAGAAGCAGATGGAAAAGTTTCTCACGCGTTTACGGTGAAGAACGATGGCGCTATGCCATTGGTTATTACACGTGTGATCGCCTCTTGCGGATGTACGTCTCCCGACTGGACGAAAGAACCTATCGCTCCCGGAAAAACAGGCGAAGTGATGGTAACGTATGATCCGAAAAGCCGTCCGGGGCCATTCGCTAAAACAGTTTCTATATACAGTAACGGTAAAAAAGGAAGCTATGCGATAACCATTCGTGGGAACGTTCAATAATACAGTTCCTGCGGAATGTTTAAAGACTGGCTGTTTGAAATTTTACTTCTGTTCTTTCTGTCTTTTCCGGGGATACTGCTGGCCCAGGAGAAGGCGGAGCTTTATATTGACGAACCAACTCACGACTTCGGCGTCATTGTCGAAGCCGATGGTTTGGCTAGTCATACATTTATTATTAAAAATACCGGCGTCGATCCGTTGGTTGTCACCCGTGTTACTGCTTCCTGCGGTTGTACGCGCCCCGACTGGACAAAGTCGCCTATCGAACCGGGAAGTACCGGCGAAGTAACGATCAGCTATAATCCCAGAGGGCGGCCGGGGCCTTTTCTTAAAAGCGTGGCCGTGCTCAGCAATGCGAAAAATAAACGTACACTTCTCTATGTGAAGGGAAATGTTACAACTAAACCGGCCATTGCCACCCAGCCGGAGATGGTCTATCCGTATACGATCGGCCCTTTAAAGCTGCAAACGAAAACGATACAATACAGCAGTATCCGCCCGGGAGAAACAGGGGACGAAAAGATACCCGTAAGAAACGAAAGCGAACATCCGCTAACGATCCATATAGGCAAATTGCCTGATTTCCTTACGGCAGAAGCCAGACCGGCCACTTTACAACCTGGCGAAACCGGCGAAATACACCTATCGTTCAGTACGGATAAAGCCAGACAAATGGGGCGCATCCATACGGCATTGCCGATGGAGGTAGAAAGTGGCGATAAGAAGAAAAAGACAAGCGGGAAAATAGAGATTGCAGCGAATGTAATTGATAACTTTGCCAAGCTGTCTGCTGCCGACAAGGCCAAAGCTCCTGCCATCCAGTTCTCGTCTACATTAATAGACTTTGGTAAATTGCCCGAAAAGAGCGGCGCGATCATCCCTTTCATCGCCGGCAGTGGGAAAGAGTCGGAGGCGCTCATCATTACAAATACGGGAAAATCCGACCTTTCTATTTACAGTGTAGCCTGCGACAATGAATTGATAGCTATATCCGGAGGGAAGAAAGAACTCAGGCCCGGCGCTACCGTAGAATATAAAATAAGTATCCGCCCCAAAGAAATCAAAACAAAAATAGAAACATTTATTCATGTTGTATGTAACGATCCGAACGGGCCTGTTCGCCTGATAAAAGTTACGGCAGAAAAATAACTCAAAGAATCCTTCCTCATGAAACATCCTGAAAACGACGACCTGTACAAAGGTCTGAAAGTAACGAAGGGCGTTGCCGACGTTCCTACGGTAAATCCTTATCTGACGAAAAGGCTTCAACGCAAAGAATATACGCCCGCCGAGTTTGTGGCAGGCATACGGCAAGGGAATATTACGGTGCTCAGCCAGGCTGTTACGTTAGTAGAAAGTTCCCGGTACGAACATCAGCAGGTAGCTCAGGAAGTGATTGAAAAATGCCTTCCCTATGCAGGGCAGTCCGTCCGTGTGGGAATAACGGGCGTTCCCGGCGCCGGCAAAAGTACCTCGATAGACGCCTTCGGCACCTATATGACGGAACGGGGGAATAAACTGGCCGTCCTGGCTATCGACCCGAGCAGCGAACGCTCTAAAGGAAGTATCCTGGGCGATAAGACCCGTATGGAAGAATTGTCGCGCGAAAAAGACGCTTTTATCCGCCCTTCCCCGGCTGCCGGCTCGTTGGGCGGAGTAGCCCGAAAGACCAGGGAAACGATCGTATTATGCGAAGCGGCCGGTTTTAATACGATCTTCGTAGAGACGGTAGGCGTGGGGCAAAGTGAAACGGCGGTTCATTCGATGGTAGACTTTTTCCTGCTGATCCAACTGGCCGGAACAGGCGATGAGCTGCAAGGCATCAAACGGGGGATCATGGAAATGGCAGACGGGATCGTTATCAACAAAGCAGACGGCGATAATATAGACAAAGCCAAATTAGCCGCCAACCAATTCCGCAACGCGCTACACCTTTTCCCGGCTCCGGATTCGGGCTGGGCTCCACAAGTACTGACTTACTCAGGCTACTATAAAACAGGCATCAAAGAAATCTGGAACATGATAGACGCCTACATCGCCTTCACAAAAAACAACGGTTATTTCGACCTCAAACGAAACAACCAATCCAAGTACTGGATGTATGAAAGCATCAACGAAACCCTTCGGGATACCTTCTATCACAACCCCGCCGTAATAAGCAAGCTGAAAGAAGCCGAATACCAGGTGCTGAATAACGAGGTCAGTTCGTTTATTGCGGCCAAACGCATGAT